>NZ_PJJT01000032.1:0-4052 GCF_002929615.1 Cryobacterium sp. M91
CACGTGAGGAGGCCAAGCGAATTAGCAAGAAGAAAGGGCACTACGCACCGCAAAGAATCCGCGCCTCGCTCGACGATCAGCCTGTCACCATCGCGTTTGTGGAAGAGGCTTTCGACGTGGACCTTAGGAGTCTGGCCGATAACGGCTGACGTCAACTGACCTTCAGATGTACCCCCGAGCAGGAATGTCAGACCTCGCGCATAGCGTTCCCCCTACGGGGATGGAGGTTCGTCGGTGGCTGGAGCGAGGCGTGCACGCGAGTACGAACATTTGTGCAGAAGACTTCGAAAAATGACACTGATCAGTTTCGTCATTTCTGCTCCCGGAGTGTCTCATAACCAATGGTGAGTACCACGGTTCAGGCATACGGTTATGCGACGTAGTTATGAGAATCGGCGCCGCCGCACAATTCCGGCGAACGCGCAGGGAGTCGAAACATGGGCGTGAGACGTCTTGTATCCCTAGGGATTCGAGACAAGGCGCATGAGCGCGTGGATGACTCCGAGGTTCAACTAGCGCGGGGTTGTCATGTCATGACTTTTCCGGCCAGACAACCCACCGGCCGGAATCAGGAATGCGAGCGCGTGCGTTTCGGACACGCTCGATTGGCAAATCGTGAAAGTGCGATCGGCTGCCTCGCATGCGGCCCGCCGGTTCTTCACGCTGTGAAGCGATCCAGGGACTCGGCCAAGGCTCAAACCATTCGGAGTAACCGCCGGCCACGACGGTGCGCACGGTCCATTCCAGCTCGTCTGCGAGGCCGAAAACGTCTTCGTCACAGGCGTCGCAGCCACAAACTGGGAATAGAAAGTCATGGAGGAGTCCTGCGTGGACGTAGACCCCGGTCAAAGGCGTGAGTACGAATGTCAGCGGGGCTGCCGAAGCATCGTGGAGTATCAGCCGCATGGCACCGACGATGTCAGCGGGGGCGTGGATCAGGTCGGATGCCACCGCGGGGTCATACTCAACAGCCACCTCGAATGTGGCTTCCAGCCATTCGCTAAGCGATTGGGCGACGCTGTGAAGCGGTAAGAATCGTTCTAGATTCCTCGTGCGCGAGTACGCCTCTTCAGGCGGCGACTCGCCTTACCATCGCGCACCGTATTCAATCGGGGCGCCTTTCTCATCGTGATAGGTGACTAGAGGGAGAGTTGGACGTCGATACTCGCTCACACCGCGAGCTTATGCGGTACTAGCGAAGACCGCGTGTGCCACGCGTCAGCCCGCCGTCAGCCTCTCCTAACTGTCATGGGCCGCCCGGGCGTCGCGCGCGCAGTCGCCCATCGCGCGGGTGCGCCCGATGTGGGTGCGCTCTACGGTAACTGGCGTAGCGGCTGTCAATATCGGGGGCGGTCATGCGCGTAGCGGATGCGTCGGCGCCGGCAGACGGGGGCGCGGTCATCCGATGCGCGCTGAAACTTCGCACACCACCGAAAAAAGCATGATCAGTCCCCCAAAAAGGGGACAAATGGGTACTGCTCCCAATATGCTGAGAATCTCGGTGATTGCCGAGATTCCTTGTCGTCGGTTGTCCGCGGTTTGGCGGGGGACCCGGGGTTGAACGTAGGGGTAGTAAATGACTAAAAATTTCTTGTTCGCGCGATACAAATCAACTCGGTTGGTCGCAGCTTTCAGGGGTGGGGTGCTGGTTTTAGTCTCGGTGCTCGCAGCTTCGGTGTTGATCGCTGCGCCAGCACAGGCCGCCATGTTCTCGTTCACTGAGAACGGCATCACCTATCTGTTGAACGACGCAACGCACACCGCGACGACGACAGCGTATTCCGCCACAGCGACGAAATCCGTCGTGATTCCCAGCAGCGTCACTCCGGCTTCGGACACGGCCTATGCGGTCACCGTCATTGGCGACAGCTCCTTTCGCGACAAGAGTCTTACATCCGTGTCCATTCCAGGCTCGGTCATCACGATTAGCAACTCGGCGTTCATGGGGAACCTGTTGGGATCCGTGGTCATTCCGTCGTCTGTGACTTCGATCGCTTTCTGGGCGTTCTATGGTGCCGCTCTGACCTCGGTGACCCTGAATCAGGGGCTCCGCACGATTGGTGACAATGCCTTCCAGAACAACTCTTTGGCTTCTGTTGACATTCCGGCATCAGTGACCAGTATTGGCATAGTTGCGTTCAACTCCAATCGTTTGACCTCGGTGACCCTGCATGAGGGACTTGTCACGGTAGGTGGTTGGTCCTTCGGTGGCAACCTGCTCACGTCAATGACTTTCCCTTCGACGGTCACGAACGTGGGGATGGGTGCGTTTGGCGGTAACTCGTTGCTGGCCTCGGTGACGTTTGCCGGCGCTGCGCCGACCACCATATCTCCCCTTACCAACAACCCGTCACTGGGTAACGCTGCCGGCTTGACCGTGCACTACAAGTCTGCGTTCGGCGTCGTCGGTGGGTTCACCTCTCCGACCTGGCAAGGCTACGCATCCGCGGTCGTCGTTGACCCGATCGTGTCATTTGACTTGAACGGGCATGGCACTGCCGTGGCTCCTCGGACGGTGACGATGGACGGTCCGGTCGGTGACCTGCCTGCTCCGTCGGCGTTGGGGTGGACTTTTGATGGCTGGTTCACCGACACCAACCTGACGGTGCCGTTTGCTTCAACCCAACTGGTGACTGCTAATCAGACCGTGTACGCGAAGTGGACCGTCGTTGACCCGATCGTGTCATTTGACTTGAACGGGCATGGCACTGCCGTGGCTCCTCGGACGGTGACGATGGACGGTCCGGTCGGTGACCTGCCTGCTCCGTCGGCGTCGGGGTGGACTTTTGATGGCTGGTTCACCGACACCAACCTGACGGTGCCGTTTGCTTCAACCCAACTGGTGACTGCTAATCAGACCGTGTACGCGAAGTGGACCGTCGTTGACGCTGCGCTCACCCTCGACCTGGGGCTCGCCGTTGGCGACGCCGTTGCTGGTTCGACGGTCACCGTCTCTGGCGTGGGGCTGCTGGCCGGGTCGGCCTACACCGTGATCGTTCGTTCGACGCCGATGACGATTGCGTTTGGGTCGGCCGGTCTTGACGGCACGTTCTCGGGTTCGGGTGTCATGCCGTCTGGTTTGGCTGCCGGCGCGCACACCGTCACGTTCAGTGGCACGGCCGCCGACGGCAGCCCGATCAGCAATGTCACGTATTTCAGCGTGAGTGCCGCGGGAGTTATGACGTATCTGTCGGACGTCAAAGCGGATGCCGTCCCCTCGGTGAGTGCTGCTGCCTCGGTTTCTGCGCTGGCTAGCACCGGCTTTGTGGGTGCGCCGTTTGGAATCGCTGCGTTGCTGTTGCTGCTGGCTGGAGCCGCGCTCGTCGTGGGTCGCCGCCGGGTCGCCGCGTAGGGCATCCACTCAAAAGGACACAGCACTGGCTCGTCGCCGCAGCTTTCGCTGCAGCGACGAGCCAGTGCTGTGTCAGCAACGCGCTGTCGGCACCTCGCGTAGCCGGGTGACGGCAGTCCTATTGCGGTCTCGGCAAGCGACCCACCGCCGCCCTCCGATCGTGGCCGCCATCACCGATGCCAGCAAGCACAGAACGTGGGCACGTTCGCGTTGGTATCCCGTCGGTGGCCGCGCACGGCTAGATTCTCGTCAGGGCCTCGCCCTTATGCATCGCCACGTGATCGGTCGTGTCGCTCGTGATCTCGTACTGCGGATCATCAACACTGCAGCGGCGAATGTGGCCTTTGTATTCCACGTCCTTCGTATGAATCTTCGTAATGGTGCCGCGCACATGTCCGGCCTCGGAGTTCCAGCGCACGTGATCGCCGACTGAGAATTTTTTTATCATTGGTGTACCTTCCGCTTTCACACTGTTGCCGAATCTCTTCACCATATTCGCTGTACTACGTCGCCCCGATCTGGATTGGCACCCTCATCGATCACTCTTCTGGTGGGTACCAGACACGGTCGCCATCGACTTTGGCAAAGCTGGTCAGGGTGTGCGGCTTGGTCGAGGTCAGACTCATGATGTCGAGAACCTGAAAGTCCCGCGCCAGTAATGCGTCTCCGATCAGTGATCGGTGACAACGCCAGGGCACAG
>NZ_PJJT01000087.1:0-230150 GCF_002929615.1 Cryobacterium sp. M91
GGGACCCTGTGGGAGAGTAAGACACCGCCGGACTTAACTTAGAAACAAACAAAAAGGCCACCCGAAAGGGTGGCCTTTTTGCGTTAACGAGCCAGCCCAGGGTGGCCGTTTCTCGTTAACACCACACCGCAAGCGGTCCCGCTTCGCACTCACCCATCCGTTGGTCGAGCATGCCCCGACCGCCATCGGCACGACCGGGGCCGGCTTCTGGGACGCGACCATGAACTCTTGCGGGGCGTCGGGACACTCGAGCCTCAGCTCAAACACTCGAACTCGTCACCCCGCAAAAATCCCTACGCCCCACCCACATGACCGACACGTGATTGACGTTGGAACCGCATCCACTTGGGTGAGGTTCTCAGCGCGATTTTGCGTGAGGGATTAGGCTTAGTACGTCTGTCGAAATGCCGGACTAATTACACAGGAGATACAGTGAGCCCTTCAGGACCCCGCGACGGCGATTCCCGTAACAACGGTCAGGACGACCGTCGTTCGAACCAGAGCGGCCGACCCTCGAATGGGCGACCTGCCGGCGGACGCGATGTCGCGAAGCCACCGTACCGCGGTAACTCCGACCGCCCGCAGCAGGGTGGCGAGCGACCTCCTTATCGCGGCAATTCCGATCGCCCTGCATACGGCGGCAACGACCGTGCTCCTTACCGTGGTAACTCTGACCGTCCCGCGCAGGGTGAGCGTCCCCCTTACCGTGGTAACTCTGACCGTCCCGCGCAGGGTGAGCGTCCTCCCTACCGTGGTAACTCTGACCGTCCCGCGCAGGGTGAGCGTCCTCCCTACCGTGGTAACTCTGACCGTCCCGCGCAGGGTGAGCGTCCCCCCTACCGGGGCAACTCTGACCGTCCTGCCCGGGGTGAGCGACCTCCGTATCGGGGTAATTCGGATCGTCCGGCTCAGGGGGAGCGTCCCCCCTACCGTGGCAATTCTGACCGGCCTTCCGGCGGGAACGACCGGGCTCCGTACCGGGGTAACTCCGACCGTCCTGCCCAGGGCGAGCGTCCCCCGTACCGTGGCAATTCGGAGCGTCCTTCCGGCGGGAACGACCGGGCTCCGTACCGGGGTAACTCTGACCGCCCCGCGCAGGGTGAGCGTCCTCCCTACCGTGGTAACTCTGACCGTCCCGCGCAGGGTGACCGGGCTCCGTACCGGGGTAACTCTGATCGTCCGGCTCAGGGTGAGCGTCCCCCTTATCGGGGTAATTCGGATCGTCCTGCCCAGGGGGAACGACCTCCCTTCCGTGGCAATTCGGAGCGTCCTTCCGGCGGGAACGACCGGGCTCCGTACCGGGGTAACTCCGATCGTCCGGCTCAGGGTGAGCGTCCCCCGTACCGGGGTAACTCTGACCGGCCCAGCAACGACCGGCCGAGAAGCGACAACGACAGCAAGCCGTGGACCCAGCGCGGCGGTTCGCCGAACCGCGCCGGCGCTCCGCGCGTCGATGCCGGCAAGAAGTTGTGGACCCGCGACGGCGCTCCGGCCCGTAACGATCGCGATGCCCGCGTCGTTGAAGAGGAGATGACCGAAGAGCAGCGCATGCAGCGCGAGCTGCGTTCGGTGCGTCCGCGTCACGACGACCCGGAACTTCCCGACGACATTTCGGCCAATGACCTTGACCGCATCGCCCGCAACGAGCTCAAGACCCTCACCAAGGAGAACGCCGAGACCGTCGGCCGTCACCTGGCGATGGCCGCCCGCGTCATCGACGAGAACCCGCAGCTGGCTCACCAGCATGTGATGAGCGCCGCCCGTCGGGCCGGCCGTATCGGTGTTGTGCGCGAAAGCCTCGCGATCACCGCGTATGCCACCGGTGACTTCGCGCTGGCCCTGCGCGAACTGCGCACCTACCGTCGCATCTCCGGCTCGAACGACCAGCTTCCCCTCATGGTCGACAGTGAACGTGGCGTCGGCCGCCCCGACCGTGCCCTCGAGCTTGGCCGCTCGGTCGATCGCAGCACGCTGTCCCCGTCCGTGCAGGTTGGCCTGGCCATCGCCATGTCCGGCGCACGGCTGGACCTCGGTGAAACGGATGCCGCGCTGGTCGAGCTCGAAATTCCGCAGCTCAACCCGAACACGGCTTTTTCCTACAGCCCCGAGCTGTTCGCCGCCTACGCTGAGGTGCTGAGCGAACTCGGTCGCGAGGACGAAGCGGACGAGTGGCTCCAGCGGGCCTCCCGCGCCGACGCTGCCATCGGGGCCTCCGGTGACGATGACGAGACCGTAGAAATCGAGGAAATGGAAGAGGACGACGACGTCGCCCTCGCCGCCGAAGCCGCCGACGCCGGAGACGAAGACGACGAAGACGACAGAGTGGCCGCCGGCGAAGCGGCTCGTGCCGTTGCCGAAGCCGGGCTCAACGCTGTCGCCGCGCCGATTACCGACGCCGACGACGCCGACGACATCGTCAACGAAGCGGCGGACACCGCCGAAACCGACGTTGAGATCGGCAACGAGGCGGAAACCGACGCTGCGGCATCCGTTTCAATTACGGACGCAGACGACGAGACGGAGCCGAATGCTGCATCGCCGAAAGCCTGAGTCGGTGACGCCGCTGGACGGCGTTGACGTTCTGCTGGCCGACTTGGACGGTGTGGTGTACGCGGGCCCGGCGGCGATTCCGTTCGCCGTCGAGAGCCTGAACCGTGCCGCCGAGACGATTCGCGTTGGCTACATCACCAATAACGCTTCGCGCACCGATCAGTCGGTCGCCGACCACCTCACCGAGCTTGGGCTGAGCGTCGCGGCAACGGATGTCGTCACCTCCCCCCAGGCAGCCGTTCGGCTGCTCGCCGAGCAGGTCGCACCCGGCGCGAGCATCCTCGTGGTCGGTGGCGACGGTCTGGTCGACGAGGTCATCAAAGCTGGATTTGTGGTGACCCGCTCGGCCGACGACAAGCCGGCCGCTGTGATCCAGGGCTTCTCGCCCGAGGTTGGCTGGGTGCACCTCGCCGAAGCGGCCTTCGCGCTCAACGCCGACGGTGTGGGCACGGGCATTCCGTGGATCGCGACCAACACGGACTGGACCATTCCGGTCGCCCGCGGCATCGCTCCGGGTAACGGCACGCTGGTTTCGGCCGTGCACACCGCGGTCGGGCGGCTGCCACTCGTGGCCGGTAAGCCCGAAGCGGCCATCTTTCTGGAAGCTACTCGGCGGTTTGGCGCGCAGAACGCGCTCTTCATCGGCGACCGCCTTGATACCGACATTCTCGGCGCGAACCGGGCCGGCATTCCTGCCGTGCTCGTGCTGACCGGCATCGACCGGGCTAAGCAGGCCCTGGCCGCCGACAAGGATTCGCAGCCAGCATTCATCCTTGACAACCTGCAGCAGCTGCACGAACCGTACCCGGAGACCGTGTTCTCCAAGGACGGCTCGACCGCCACGGTCAACGGGGCCAGCGTGCGCGTGCACGGCAATGACGTTCAGATTCTGAAAGACGGTGACGGCGCAATCAATCTGCTTCGCGCCGCCTGCGCTGCGATCTATCGGTCGGGACGGGCCATTTACGGGCTCAACGTTCCGGAGCGACTGTATCTCGCGCAGTAGCCTAGAGCTGTGAGCCCCGAACCCGTACCGGTCGATCTCGCCGGGCAACTGGCGAAGATCGAGACCCAGCCGCTCGAGGCGCGCGCCGCGGCGTTCGGGGAGCTGCACGAGCAGTTGCGCGAACGGCTCGAAGACGCCGACCAGGCTGGCCAGGCATGACCGGCACCAGCACACCCAACGACCAGGAACCAGACGCACCCGTGCCTGAGAATGACGCCGACCTTCCCGACGAGTTGAACGACACTGACAGCGTTCCAGAACGGATGCCAGCCTCCCGCCTCGACGCCGCCCTCGCGGACCGAGGGCTGGTGCGCTCCCGAACCGTCGCGGCCAAACTCATCGCCGACGGCCTCGTCACGGTAGACGGGCTGCCGGTCGTGAAGGCCAGCACCAAAGTGTCAGCGGATGCTGTTCTCGAGGTGGCCGCGACCGACCACTACGTCAGCCGCGGTGCCCACAAGCTCATCGCCGCCCTCGACGCGTTCAACCTGAGCGTCACCGGGCGCACCGTGCTCGATGCCGGCGCGAGCACCGGCGGTTTCAGCCAGGTGGTGCTCGAACGCGGCGCCGCCCAGGTGATCGCGGCCGATGTCGGCCATGGGCAGCTGGCAGCGCAACTGAAGACCGAGCCGCGTCTGAAACTGGTCGAGGGCTACAATATCCGCTATGCGACACCGGAAACCCTCGCCGGGGCATCCGGAATCGACACCCGACCCGACCTCGTCGTGGCCGACCTGTCGTTCATCTCCCTCACGACCGTGCTGCCGGCCCTTGCGGCCACGGCAGCAGAGGGCGCCGACTTTGTACTGCTGATCAAGCCGCAGTTCGAGGTGGGCCGCGGCGGCATTCGGGAGGGCATCGTGCACGACAAGGGCCTGCGCAGCGACTCGATCGCCGGCGTGCTGTGGGCCGGCTGGGACCTCGGCCTGAAAACCTGCGGCGTGATCGCCTCGCCCATCATCGGGGCGGCCGGAAATCACGAGTATCTGTGCTGGATGAGCGCCACGGCCGGCTCAAATCCGACAGAATGGATGGAACGGATCGAAACCGTGGTGGGGGCGTGACGAGTTGAGCGACACTCCGCGGTACTTTCTCATCGTTGCCCATACCGGTCGCCTCGACTCGGTTGAAGCCGCCTCGACGGTCTGCAAGCAGCTTCTCGCCGCGGGCGCCGTGCCGGTGCTGGCCAGCGACGAACGCGCCGACCTGCTCGCCGCCTGCCCGGAGCTCAACGGGCACATCGCCATTCTCGGCGAGACCGTGACAACCGCCGACCTCGAGCTGGTCATCGTGCTCGGCGGTGACGGCACCATTCTGCGTTCGGCCGAACTCGTGCGTGGTTGTTCGGCCCCGCTGCTCGGTATCAATCTCGGCCACGTCGGTTTTCTCGCCGAGAGCGAGCGGGACGACCTCGGTGAGGCCGTGCGCCGCGCCCTTAAGGGCGACTACGAGGTCGAAGAACGACTCGCCCTGTCGGTGCGGGTCAAGGTCACCAATGAGGTTGTCCACGAAACCTGGGCGCTGAACGAAGTCACCGTCGAAAAGGCCAGCCGCGAACGCATGATCGAGGTTGTCGTCGAGGTTGACGGCCGTCCGCTATCGTCGTTCGGCTGCGATGGCGTCGTGTTCTCCACCCCGACCGGCTCGACCGCGTACTCGTTCTCGGCCGGCGGCCCCATCGTCTGGCCAGGCGTTGAAGCGCTGCTGCTGGTACCGCTCAGCGCGCACGCCCTGTTCGCCCGGCCGCTCGTCGTCGGCCCCGATTCGTCCCTGGCCGTCGAGGTGCTCTCCCGCACCGGAGCCCGCGCCGTGCTGTGCGCCGATGGCCGCCGTACCCAGGACCTTCCGAGCGGCGCCCGCGTGATCGTGCGCCGCTCGAGCGTACCGGTGCGCCTGGCCCGCCTGCACATCGGCCCGTTCACGGACCGCCTGGTCAACAAATTCAACCTGCCGGTCACCGGCTGGCGCGGCCCGGTCGGCCGCGAGTAATCCGATGATCGACGAGCTGTTCATTCGCGACCTCGGCGTCATCGCCGAGGCGACGCTGCCGCTTGGGCCTGGATTCACCGCCGTCACCGGTGAAACCGGCGCCGGAAAAACCATGGTGGTCACCGCGCTCGGCTTGCTACTCGGCGATCGAGCGGATGCCGGCACCGTGCGGCAGGGCCAGCCGCAAAGTTTCGTGCAGGGCCGCTGGGTCATCGACCCCGGCGGTCCCGTCGCCGAACGCGTGCGCGACGCCGGGGGAGACCTCGACGGCCCCGAACTCATTCTCGGACGCTCCGTCTCGAGCGAAGGGCGCAGCCGGGCGACGGTCGGCGGACGCGGCGCTCCGGCGAGCGTACTTGGCGACCTGCGCAACGACCTCGTCGTCGTGCACGGCCAAAGCGACCAGGTGCGCCTGCGCTCCGCCGCCGCCCAGCGCGACGCCCTCGACCGCTTCGCCGGGCCCGACCTCTCCGCAGTGCTCGCCGACTACCAGCTCGCCTTCCACCGCTGGGAGGCCAACCAGACCGACCTGGACCGGCTCGTCACCGAACAGGATTTGCGCTCCCGCGAAGCCGACGACCTGCGGGCCGCCATCGCTGAGATTGAAACGGTCGCCCCGCAACGCGGCGAAGACGCCGAGCTCGGTGAACGGGCCGAACGCCTCGGCAACCTCGAAGAGTTGCGCCTGGCCGGGGAACAGGCCCGCCAGCTCATTTCCGCCGAAGATAACCCCGACGACCTGCCCGACGTTGTCGCGCTGCTCGAAACCGCCCGGCGCGCCCTCGACCGGGTCGCCACCCACGATGTGGCGCTGCCACCGCTCGTCACCGCGATCGCCAACGTCGGTTTCGTCGTCGCGGATATCGCCGCCGAACTCTCCAGCTACCTCGCCGGCCTCGACGCCGACGGTGCCCGCGAACTCGAAATCGTGCAGGAACGCCGCGCCGAACTGAGCATCCTCGCCCGTAAATACCCCGGCGGCCTCGACGAGGCCATCGAATTTCTGGATACTGGCAGCACCCGTCTGCTCGAGCTCGACTCCGACTCCGATCGCATCGAAACCCTCACCGCTGAAACGGATGCCGACCATCTGCTGGTCACCGATCTTGCCACCGCCCTCACCGCGCTCCGTGCAGCGGCAGCCGTGCGTCTCGGTGCCCTGGTCACCGCCGAGCTCGGCGCACTGGCAATGCCGGACGCCGTCCTCCACGTGGAGGTCGAACCGGGGGGCGAATTCACCGTCACCGGCTGCGACCTCGTGCGCCTACTGCTGCAGCCCCACGCCGGGGCCGAGCCGCGATCGCTCGCACGCGGGGCATCCGGTGGCGAGCTGTCTCGGGTCATGCTCGCGATCGAGGTCGTCATCAACGCGACCGACCCGGTGCCCACCTTCGTCTTCGACGAGATCGACGCCGGCGTCGGCGGCGCCGCCGCGATTGAAATCGGACGGCGACTGGCCCGCCTGGCCGAAACCGCCCAGGTGATCGTGGTCACCCACCTCGCCCAGGTCGCCGCGTTCGCCGTGAACCACCTCAGCGTGGTCAAGGACAGCGACGGATCCGTCACCGCCTCGAGCGTGCGCCAGTTGCGCGGCGAGGATCGGGCCGCCGAAATGGCCCGCCTGCTGTCGGGTCTGCCCGACTCGAAGAGCGGTCTCGAACACGCCAGAGAACTGCTCGACCTCGCCCAGTCCACCCCGCCCCAGCCAGCGACAAAAATCAGGTGATAGCATTGAAGCCCGTGGTGGAAAATATAATTGCGGACAGATCAGGACCGAGCAGGTCAAACGGCACAACCAAGCACATCTTCGTGACCGGGGGTGTGGTCTCCTCGCTCGGTAAGGGCTTGACGGCGGCCAGCCTCGGAAACCTACTCACGGCACGCGGCCTGCGGGTCGTCATGCAGAAGCTTGACCCGTATCTCAACGTCGACCCGGGAACAATGAACCCGTTCCAGCACGGCGAGGTCTTCGTGACCGACGACGGTGCAGAGACCGACCTCGACATCGGGCACTACGAACGTTTTCTCGACATCAACCTCGGCCAGTCGGCCAACGTGACGACCGGGCAGATCTACTCGCAGGTGATCGCCAAGGAACGCCGTGGCGAATACCTCGGCGACACCGTGCAGGTCATTCCGCACATCACCGACGAGATCAAACGCCGCATGCGCTTGCAGGCGAGCGATGAGGTGCGCCCCGATGTCATCATCACCGAGGTCGGTGGAACCGTTGGTGACATCGAGTCCCAGCCGTTCCTCGAGGCTGCCCGTCAGGTGCGCCACGAACTCGGCCGCGGCAACGTCTTCTTCGTGCACGTCTCGCTCGTTCCGTTCCTCGGCGCGGCCGGCGAGCAGAAGACCAAGCCCACCCAGCACTCCGTCGCGACACTGCGTTCCATTGGAATTCAGCCGGACGCCCTCGTGCTGCGCAGCGACCGGCCCGTCTCCGAGGCGAACAAGCGCAAAATTGCGCTCATGTGCGACGTTGACGAAGGCGCCGTGGTCAACGCCGTCGACGTCGCGTCGATTTACGAGATCCCGACCATGCTGCACGACCAGGGCCTTGACAAGTACATCGTCAACGCCCTCGGCCTCGTGGCCGACGTCGTCGACTGGTCCGGCTGGGAGAACCTGCTCGAAGCCGTACGCCACCCCAAGCACGAGGTCACGATCGGTCTGGTCGGCAAGTACATCGACCTCCCGGATGCCTACCTCTCGGTCACCGAGGCGCTGCGAGCCGGCGGATTCGCCAACCAGAGCAAGGTCAAGATCGTCTGGATCGGCTCCGACGATTGCGAAACCGACGAGGGAGCCGCGCGTCTGCTCGGCGAACTTGACGGCATTTGCGTGCCCGGCGGCTTCGGCATCCGCGGCATCGAGGGCAAGCTCGGCGCCCTCAAGTTCGCCCGCGAAAACGGCATCCCGGTGCTCGGCCTGTGCCTCGGCCTGCAGTGCATGGTCATCGAATACGCTCGCAACAAGGCCGACCTGCCCGGCGCCTCCTCCAGCGAGTTCGACCCGGAAACAGAGTTTCCGGTCATCGCGACCATGGAAGAACAGGTCGAAATCATCGCCGGCGGCGACCTCGGTGGCACCATGCGCCTCGGCCTCTACCCGGCAACGCTCGCCGAGGGGTCCCTCGTCGCCGAACTGTACGGCGCGAACGAGGCGTCCGAACGTCACCGTCACCGCTACGAGGTCAACAACGCCTTCCGTGACCAGATCGCCCTGGCCGGCCTGTGGTTCTCCGGAACCAGTCCGGACCGCCACCTGGTCGAATACGTCGAGCTCAAGCGCGACGAGCACCCGTTCTACGTCGGAACCCAGGCCCACCCGGAGCTGCGGTCCAGGCCGAACCATGCGCATCCGCTGTTTCGCGGGCTGGTCGCCGCAGCCCTCGACCGCCAGCAGGCCAGCCGGTTGTTCGAGGTGAAGGAAGAGCTCAGTGCCTGAACCACTGCAGGATGACGTGGCTCCGGTCACGGTGACCGCGAGCGAGGTCGTCTTCGACGGCGCCATCTGGAACGTGCGCCGCGACAGCTTCGAGTACAACGGCGCGAGCATCACCCGCGAATACCTCGACCACCCCGGCGCGGTGGCCGTGCTCGCCCTCGACGAGCACGACCGGGTATTGCTGATCAAGCAGTACCGGCACCCGACCGGCCTCCGCGGCTGGGAGCTGCCAGCCGGGCTGCTCGACGTGAGCGGCGAGCATGCCCTGATCGGTGCCCAGCGCGAGCTCGCCGAAGAAGCGGATGTCGTCGCCTCCGACTGGGCGCTGCTCACCGAGTTCTACACCTCGCCCGGCGGCAGCAATGAAGCCATCCGGGTCTACCTGGCGCGCGGCGTCTCGGCGGTTCCCGCCTTCGCACGCACCGAAGAAGAAGCCGATATCGAGTTGCGCTGGGTGTCCCTCGACGACTGCGTCGACGCCGTCCTGGCGCGGCGGGTCGAGAACCCGATCCTGATCGTGGGTATTCTGGCCGCGCACGTGGCCAAGTCACGCGGGTGGAGCACGCTCGCGCCGGCCGACCTGCCGTGGCCGCGGCATCCACTCAACCGGCACGTCACAGCCTAGGCATGACGATCGCCACGGCGGTAGATGGGTATCTGCGGCACGTGGCGGTCGAGCGCGGTCTCGCCGCGAACACCGTCGCTGCTTACCGCCGCGACCTCGGGCTGTACACGGCGTGGCTGGCCGGCCAGCCCGATGCGGACCTCGCCGACGCCCCGGCGCGCCCGATCACGAACCTGCGCGCCATCACCCGGCACCACGTGTCGGCATTTGTGCAATACCTCGGCCTGCGTCCGGAGTCGCCGCTGACCGCCGCATCGATCGCGCGCATCCTCTCGACCGTGCGTGGATTCCACCGGTTTCTGCTCGGTGAGGGCCTGGTCGAAACGGATGTCGCGCACGACAGTAAGCCGCCCAAACTCGTCCTGCGCCTGCCCAAGGCCATCTCGATCGAGCAGGTGGCCGCGCTGCTCGCGGCGACCGACGGCGACGATGTGCAGCGCCTGCGCGACAAGGCCCTGCTCGAATTGCTTTACGCGACCGGCGCGCGGGTGAGTGAGGTGGTCGATCTCAACGTCGACGACGTGCGCCTCGAAGACTTCGACTCGGTGCGGCTCACCGGCAAGGGCGACAAGCAGCGCATCGTTCCGGTTGGCAGCTTCGCCCGCGCCGCCGTCTCTGACTACCTGGTTCGGGCACGGCCGATGTTGTCGGCGCGCGGGCGGTCGACGCCGGCACTGTTTCTCGGGCTGCGCGGGCAGCGAGTGAGTCGGCAAAACGCCTGGCTCATCATTCGCGCGGCTGCCGAACGCGCCGGACTGACCGTGCCCGTATCCCCGCACACCCTGCGGCATTCCTTCGCGACGCACCTGCTCGCCGGCGGCGCCGACGTGCGCGTCGTGCAGGAGCTGCTCGGCCATTCGTCGGTAGCCACCACCCAGATCTACACCCTGGTGACAGCAGACACCCTCCGCGACATGTACACCCTCTCCCACCCAAGAGCCCGCTGATAATTGCGCGAGAGCGCAAAAAGTGCCCGTATGGCGAGTCCAAATGGGCACTTTTTGCGCTCTCGCGAGCAGTGGCAGGGGGTGCGCGGCGATCCTTGCGAAGACCGGGCGATCTAATCGCTAGAATCGACCAAGTGATGGGTGCAGGACAAATCAAGGGCGGGCCAGTGACGCGTAAGTTGAGCGAGCGGATTTCGCTTCCCGGTTTCGATGAGATACCGGTGGGCCCGACGGGACGCGAAAAACACGAATTCGCCGAACCAGAGCCGTTGAAAAGCCACGGTCCGGCCCGCATCATCTCCCTGTGCAACCAGAAGGGTGGCGTCGGCAAGACCACGACGACCATCAACCTCGGTGCCGCCCTGGCCCGCTACGGCCGCCGCGTGCTCGCGATCGACTTCGACCCGCAGGGCGCCCTTTCGGCCGGCCTCGGCGTTCCCACGCACGACGTCACCACCATCTACGACCTGCTGCTCAACGGCAAGGTCGACCCGAAAGACGCTATCCAGCCGACCTCGGTCGAGGGACTCGACGTTATCCCGGCCAACATTGACCTCTCTGCCGCCGAGGTGCACTTGGTCAACGAGGTCGCCCGTGAGCAGATTCTGTCCCGCGTGTTGCGCAAGGTGTCCGGCGACTATGACGTCATTCTCATCGACTGCCAGCCGTCGCTCGGCATTCTCACCGTGAACGCGCTCACCGCGAGCCACGGCGTACTGATTCCACTGGAGTGCGAATTCTTCGCCCTGCGCGGTGTCGCCCTGCTTATCGAAACCATCGACAAGGTGCGCGACCGCCTCAACCCGGCGATCGAACTCGACGGAATTCTCGCCACCATGTACGACTCCCGTACCCTGCACTCTCGCGAGGTACTCGAGCGAGTCGTCGACGCCTTCGGTCACAGCGTGCTCGAAACCGTCATCGGCCGCACCGTCAAATTTCCCGACGCGAGCGTGGCCGGGGTACCCATCACCGACTTCGCGCCAGAGCACGCGGCTGCCAAGGCCTACCTGCAGGTGGCCCGCGAATTGATCCACCGTGGCGCAGTCGCCTAGCGCGGCCGAGAAGCCCGCGTTTTCGGTCGCCCTCGGCGTTTTCGAGGGTCCGTTCGACCTGCTGTTGAAGCTGATCACCCGGCACGAACTCGACATCACCGAGATCTCGCTCAGCCAAGTCACCGACGAGTTCATCTCCTACCTGCGCGGCCTTGACGCGGCGGAAGAACTCGACCAGGCCACCGAATTTCTGGTCGTCGCCGCGACACTGCTGGATCTCAAGGTGGCCGGACTGCTTCCGCAGGGCGAACTCGTCGACGCCGAAGACGTCGCCCTGCTCGAAGCCCGCGACCTGCTGTTCGCCCGCCTGCTGCAGTACCGCGCCTTCAAGGAGGCCGCGACCTGGTTCAGCGGGCAGCTCGAGATTGAGACCCGCCGACACGTGCGCTCGGTGCGCCTCGAAGAGAAGTACCGCCAGAAGACCCCGGAGCTGGTCTGGACGCTCTCCCTCGCCGACTTCGCCGCGCTGGCAGCCGTCGCCCTCGCCCCGCGCGAGCTGCCCAGTGTGGGCCTCGACCACCTGCACGCGCCGCTCGTGAGCATCCGCGAGCAGGCCGCCTACGTCGTCGCCATGCTGCAGCCGGGGGAGCCGGTCTCGTTTCGTGCGCTCATCGCCGGCACCGACGAGAAGGGCGTCATTATCGCCCGCTTTCTCGCGGTGCTCGAGCTGTACCGCCATGGTGCCGTCTCCTTTGACCAAATCGAGCCCCTCGGTGAGCTCACCCTGCGCTGGAGTACCCAGTCCTGGACCGACGAAAACCTCGCCTCGCTCGGGGCCGACTATGACAATTGAAAACCCGACCACCGACACCCGGTCACGCACGCCGCAAACGGATGCTGCAGCATCCGCTTCACCGGCCGCCAGCGAAAAAGACCAAGACCAGAACGCCGCAGACCACTCCCTCGACCGCCAGCTCGAAGCCGTGCTCATGGTCGCTGACGAACCGCAGGGGCTCGTACACCTCGCGACCGCCGTCGGGCGGCCCATCGCCGCGGTGGCGGCATCCGTTGCCCGGCTGGTCGCCGATTTCGACGGCCTGCGCAGCACCGACGGTACCCAAACGGTGCGTCGCGGCTTTGAGCTGCGCGAGGTCGCCGGCGGCTGGCGTATCTACGTGCGCGCCACCCACGACGTACTCGTGACCGACTTCGTGCTCACGCAGAATCCAAGCCGGCTCAGCCAGGCGGCCCTCGAGACGCTCGCTGTGATCGCCTACAAGCAGCCGATCAGCCGCGGCCAGGTTGCGAGCATTCGGGCGGTCAACGTCGACTCCGTCGTGCGCACCCTGCTCGGGCGCGGCTTGGTCACCGAGGCATTCACCGACAGCGAAACCGGCGCGATCAACTACGCCACCACAGACTTGCTGCTTACCCAGCTCGGAATCAACTCGCTCGACGAGTTACCCCACCTATCGCCGTTGCTTGACGGCGGAACCGACGGATTCGAGGATCTGCTTTGACCGACAACATCCCCCAGGACCAGACGCCCCGCGACCCCAACTTCAACCCGGAGGCCGCCGCCGACGGCGTCCGCCTGCAGAAGGTACTGGCCTCGGCCGGCGTCGCCAGCCGCCGCGTCTCCGAAGATCTCATCACCTCCGGTCGCGTGCGGGTGAACGGCAAGGTTGTCACCGAGCTCGGTCGCCGCGTGCACCCTGAAATCGACCAGGTCGCCGTCGACAACGTGGCCGTGCAGCTCGACACCACCCGCCGGTACCTCATGCTCAACAAGCCGGTCGGCGTCGTCTCCTCGATGCAGGACGAGAGCGGCCGCCCCGACCTGCGCGAGTTCACCGACCAGTTCGATGAACGCCTGTTCAACGTGGGCCGGCTCGATGCCCAGACCAGCGGCCTGCTCATTCTCACCAATGACGGCGACCTCGCCCACGTGCTCGCCCACCCCTCCTTCGGTGTCTCCAAGACCTACATCGCCAAGGTGGAGGGCCGCGTCTCGCCGCAGACCATCGGCCAGCTGCAGAGCGGCATCGAACTCGAGGACGGCCCCATTCACGCTGACAAGGCCCGCATTCTGACGAGCCCGCCCGGCGGCGGCTACAGCATGGTCGAGCTGACCCTGCACTCCGGCCGTAACCGCATCGTACGACGGATGCTCGACGCCGTCGGTCACCCCGTGGTTGATCTGGTGCGTCGCCAGTTCGGGCCGCTGAACCTCGGCACCCTGCAGCAGGGCGCCGTGCGGGAACTCACCCGCGAAGAACTGGGCCAGCTGCTCACAGTGTCCCGCCAGGCGCCGAGCGCGCGCCCTGATGCTAACTAACTCCGCGCGAACTAAGGACTGAAATCCATGGCTGAAAGCCGCCTCGTCGGCCCGGTGCGCATCGTCGGCGTCGGCCTGCTCGGAACCAGCGTCGGCCTCGGCCTGCGTAACCGCAAGATCGAAACGATTCTTAGCGATGCGTCGCCGACCAACCTGCGCATCGCGATCGATTACGGCGCCGGCCGGGCCGCCCAGCCAGACGACGAGCCGCAGCTGATCGTGGTCTGCGTGCCGCCCGACGTCACCGCCGACATCGTCGCCCGCGAACTCGCGGCGTACCCCGGCGCGATCGTGACGGATGTCGCAAGCGTCAAGCTTGCCCCACTGGCCGAGCTGCGCGAGCGTGGCGCCGATATCAGCCGCTACATCGGATCGCATCCGCTGGCCGGTCGGGAGAAGGGCGGCCCGCTCTCCGGCCGCGCCGACCTGTTCATCGGCCGTCCCTGGGTCGTTGCCGCACACGACGCGATCAGCTACCAGCAGGCGGGAGCCATTGACGACCTCATCCTCGACCTCGGCGCTATTTTGGTCGAGATGACGCCCGAGGAACATGATCTCGGCGTCGCCCTGGTCTCGCACGTCCCGCAGGTCATCTCGACCCTGATGGCCCGCCGCCTCACCGGTGCCGCGCACTCCTCGCTGAACCTCGCCGGTCAGGGCCTGCGCGACGTGACCCGCGTCGCAGCGAGCGACCCCGATTTGTGGGTGCAGATTCTCGGCGCCAATGCCGGCCCGGTGCGCGATGTGCTGCTGGCCTACCGCGACGACCTCGACCGGTTCATCGATGCACTAGAAGACCCCGCCAAGCCGGGGGCGCAGCGTCAGATCGCTGAAGAACTCGGCGGGGGCAACGCCGGAGTAGCCCGACTGCCCGGAAAACACGGCCAGGACCGGCGTTTCTCCTCGATGGTGGTCATGGTCAACGACCAGCCAGGCCAGATCGCCCGCCTGCTCAACGACATCGGCGACCTCGGAGTTAACCTCGAAGACTTACGCTTGGAACACTCGCCGGGCGCCCAAATCGGCCTAGCCGAAATCTCCGTACTGCCCGAGGCCGTCACTCGCCTCACCGAAGAGCTGGCCGCCCGCGGCTGGCGGATTGCTGGTTAACGCATGGCACGTCACGCCCTCCCCACCCTCGTCGCCATCGACGGACCGGCCGGCAGCGGCAAGTCGAGTGTGAGCCGTGCTGCCGCACGCCGCCTCGGCTTCGCCTACCTCGACACCGGCGCCGCTTACCGGGCGCTGGCCTGGCTGGCTCTCGACCGCAACACCGACAGCAGCCAAGCGGATGCCGTCACCGCGCTCCTGAAAGACTTCGACTACTCGATCGGTACCGACCCCGACGAGTATTTCGTGACGGTGGGGGAGACCGACGTGACCGACGCGATCCGCTCGCCGGAAGTCAGTGCAGCGGTGAGCGCTGTCGCCCGCGTTCCCGAGGTGCGGGGTGCTCTCACCGAGTTGTTTCGCAGCCTCGCTGCAAACGTGGATCGGCCCGGCGTCGTGGTCGAAGGACGCGACATTACGACCATCGTCGCCCCCGAGGCGGAGGTGCGCATTCTACTCACGGCATCCGAGGAGGCTAGAATGACTAGACGCTCTGCGGAAATAACGACCCAGTCGGCTGAAACCGTGGCAGAACAGCTGCGATCGCGTGATCGCGCTGACTCACAGGTTGTCGATTTCATGAGCGCAGCAGACGGTGTGATAACCGTCGACTCCACCCATCTCGACTTCGAGCAGACCATTGAAGCGGTCATCGACGTCATACACACACGCACGAAGCGGACTTTTGAATGAGTAACGAATACGACGACACGAGCACAGCGCTCGATACCGAGCTGGCGGAACGACTCGCCAATCTCGATGAGGAACTCGCCACCCGGCGTTCCGCCGCGCTGCGCACGGACCTCGACAACTACGACCTCGACGAGGAAGACCTCGACGTACTGCGGGCCGTCACGAACGACCCCGACGCCATCCAGTACCTTCCCGCCGTTCCGGTGATCGCTATCGTCGGCCGCCCGAACGTGGGCAAGTCGGCGCTGGTAAATCGAATCCTCGGCCGCCGCGAAGCCGTTGTGGAGGACACTCCCGGTGTCACGCGAGACCGGGTCGCCTACAAGGGCGAGTGGCACGAACGCAAGTTCAGCCTCGTCGACACCGGCGGCTGGGAGCCAGACGCGAAGGGCATCGACGCTTCCGTCGCCGCTCAGGCCGAGATCGCCATCGACCTGTCCGACCTCGTCATGTTCGTCGTCGACTCCAACGTGGGCCCGACCTCGACCGATGAGGCCGTCGTGCGCATGCTGCGCAAGAGCGGCAAGCCGGTCTTCCTGATTGCCAACAAGGTCGACGACGTGCGCCAGGAACCCGAAGCGGCCAGCCTGTGGTCGCTCGGCCTCGGCCAGCCCTGGCCGGTCTCCGCCCTGCACGGTCGTGGTGTTGCCGACCTGCTCGATGCGATCCTGCTCGTTCTGCCCGAAATCTCCAACGTTGCCAAGCAGGAGGTCGGCGGCCCGCGCCGCGTGGCCATCCTCGGCCGCCCAAACGTCGGAAAGTCCAGCCTGCTCAACAAGGTGGTGGGGGAGGAGCGCGTTGTTGTCAACGAGCTTGCCGGCACAACCCGTGACCCGGTGGACGAGCAGGTTGAACTCGGCGGTAAGGTGTGGCGCTTCGTCGATACCGCCGGCATCCGCCGCCGTGTTCACCTCTCGCAGGGCGCCGACTTCTACGCCTCGCTGCGCACCAGCGCCGCCCTCGAAAAGGCCGAGGTCGCCGTCGTGCTGCTCGACGTGACCGAGGTCATCAGCGAGCAGGACGTGCGCGTCATCGACCTCGTGATCGAGTCGGGCCGTGCGCTCGTGCTCGCCTTCAATAAGTGGGACCAGATCGACGACGACCGTCGCCGCTACCTCGAACGTGAAATCGAGCAGGACCTTGCCCACGTGGCGTGGGCGCCGCGCGTGAACATCTCCGCCAAGACCGGTCGCCACATGGAGAAGCTGGTTCCGGCCCTCGAGCTCGCGCTCGAATCCTGGGACACCCGCATCGCCACCGGCAAGTTCAACGCCTTCCTGGCCGAGCTGGCCGCCGCCCACCCGCACCCCGTGCGCAGCGGCAAGCAGCCGCGCATCCTGTTCGGCACCCAGGCCTCGAGCCGTCCGCCGACGTTCGTGGTCTTCACCACCGGATTCCTCGACCCGGGCTACCGTCGCTACATTCAGCGTCGCCTGCGCGAGATCTACGGCTTCGAGGGAAGCCCGATCAACCTCAGCATGCGCGTGCGCGAGAAGCGCAAACGCTAACTTTTTTTGAACGGATGCGGTCGGGCCTGTTTACGCAGGTCCGGCCGCATTTTTCGTATCCGGCGGGCATCGTTATGAAGTTGGAATGTTACGGGTCGATTTGTGTCTTCAGATATTCTGAGCCAAGCTCAAGTCTTACCCTAATGGCTCCCTACAGCCGACCACCTGCACGTACCGAACTTGTGCGCGACCCGGAATATACATAACGAGCCCATGGCATATAAAGAAGCCCGCACGTCCAAAATCAACCACAACTCAACCCGTGCCCCTCAACACCTCGCCGAAAGCAGCTCGCCCCGGGCTCGACGATTGGCTGTTTGGGCGGCACTTGCCGCCTCGACGATCGCCCTTTCGGGGCTCGCTGCTGTTCCGGCTATCGCCGAAGTAGGCGGCTCCGACCGAAGCGGCTCCGACCGAAGCGGCTCCGACCGAAGCGGTGCCGACCCGATGACCCCGTCCATCGTTGTCCCGGCCGGCGAAAGTGTCACCACCCGATTGGGCAATGTACCTACCGGCCTGAGCTCCATCGAGGTGGAATACTCCACATCGAACGATGGAGTGCCCACCCAGGTCGAAATTTCTGTCGGCCCCGAGAATACCCAAACCTATTCATTCACCGCTCCGACCGGCACGAGCGCTACGGCCACCATCACGGTTCCCGTGACGGATAAGACCGACGGCACGATCACCGCGAGCAGTAGCGCCTCGACGGTGTCGCTGAATCTCGCCCTCGTCGGTTTCGAACGCGGCGAGGCTGGTCGCGCGCCAACGCCCAGTCCCGTGCTGGCACCAGCTCCGAAGCCGTCGCCCACGCCGACTCCCGAGCCCACCCCGGCCCCCGAGCCGACTCCGACTCCCGAGCCGACTCCGACGCCGACTCCCACTCCGACGCCGACGCCGGCTCCCGAGCCCACCCCTTCGCGTGGCGGTATGCCCGGTAAGTCCAACACCGGCGTTCCTGCCGGTACCGCGCTCACCGTGCACAACGATGACATCACTGTCACCAAGGCCGGCACAGTGCTCGATGGCCTCGACATTCGTGGTCTGGTCAAAATTGAGGCCGCGAACGTCACCATTAAGAACTCCATCATCCGTGGTCGCGAATTGAACGGCATCGGGGCGCTGATCAATAACCTCGGCGGCTTCAGCAACCTCGTGATTGTCGATACCGAGCTGCGCCCCTCCATCGCGTCGCCCGACGCCATGGGCATCTACGGCTACAACTTCACTGCTACCCGGTTGAACATCAACAATGTCATCGACGGAATCCACGTCACCGGCAGCAACGTCGTGATCAAGGACAGCTGGATCCACGACAACCTGCACTACCGGAACGACCCGAATCACGGCGGTACGCCGAGTCACGACGACTCGATCCAAATCCAGGTCGGCAATAATATCAGCGTCACCGGCAATCGCCTGACCGATGCGTATAGCGCTGCGGTGCAGATCACGCAGGACCGTGGACGGGTCGCCAACTTCTCGTACACGGACAACTACGCTGACGGCGGGCACTGCACCGTGAATATCGCCGAGAAGGACTATGGGCCTCTCCAGGGTACGACGATCACCGACAACGAGTTCGGCCGCGACACCAGTCTGAATAATTGTGCTGTCATCGCGCAGACCTCGACGAAGATCGACTTTGCTCGTAACTACTTCACCGACGGCAGCCCGGTGAAAATTTCCAAGGGGTAATTCTCAAAAATCCTTAAACGGATGCGGCCGGACCTGTTAACGCAGGTCCGGCCGCTTTTTTCTGTCCAAATTTTGCAAATTGTCTACCCCTGAACGGGGGTGAACCTGAGAAAGTGATGTGATCGCTTGTAGCATTGCCCATTGTGGGTAATGCTCATCTTGCTCAACAAGGCCTCCTACAGCCTCTCACTCGCACCTCCCGATTCTGTGCACTAGACGAAATGTGAACCATGTCCTCCACTGCTTTCGCTTCGCGTTCTACCCCTCGACCTTCTCGCCGCCTCGCCCTCATTGCCGCGGCCGGCGCCTTCGCCGTCGCGTTCAGCGGCGTCGCCGTTGTGCCGGCCAGCGCCGCCGTCAACACCGTCACGGTCGCCGTGCCGGCCGGTAGCAAGGTCTCGAGCGACCTCGGTACCATTCCGGCCGACGCCGCTTCCGTTGACGTCATGTTCGACACCACCGCTGCCGCCCGCACGGACATCAAGGTTCTGGTCGGCCCGGAGTACACGCAGCGCTACTACTTCACCGCTCCGGTCGGCGATGGCCCCGAGCGCACCTACACGGTTCCGGTCACCAGCAAGTCAGACGGAACCATTGTCGTCGCCAGCAGCGACGCTAACGTCAAGGTCGAGATGACCGTCGTCGGCTACACCAAAAAGGTCGTTCCTGCACCGACCCCGGCTCCGGCACCCGCCCTGGCTCCCGCCCTGGCTCCCGCCCCGGCTCCGGCACCTGCCCCGGTACCTGCGCCCACTCCGGCACCGGCTCCGACCGCGGTGCCCACCGGCACTATGCTGATCGGCACAAATACCGGTGTTCCCGCCGGCACCGTGCTCAAGGTCGTCAACGGTGACATCAACGTCACCGTCCCCGGTACCGTGCTCAACGGCCTCGATATTCGCGGTCTGGTCAAGATCAACGCCGCCAACGTCACGATCAAGAACTCGATCATTCGTGGTCGTGCCGACAAGCCCGGCGTACTCATCAACAACCTGGGTGGCTTCAGTAACCTGGTCGTGACCGACACTGAAATCTTTCCCACCGTCATGTCGAACAATAACCACGGGATCTACGGTTATAACCTCACCGCGACCCGTCTGAACATTCACAACGTGATCGACGGCATCCACATCACCGGCAGCAACGTGACCGTGCAGAACTCCTGGATCCACGACCATGCACACTACGCGCAGGACCCGAACCACGGCGGAACGCCCAGCCACGACGACGGCATCCAGGTTCAGGTCGGCAACAACATCAAGGTCAACGGCAACCGTCTGACAGGCGCTTACAGCGCCGCCGTGCAGGTCACGCAGGACCGCGGAAAGGTCTCCAACTTCAGCTTCACCAACAACTACGCCGACGGCGGACACTGCACGGTGAACATCGCCCAGAAGACCTACGGCCCCCTGGTCGGCACCGTCATCAAGGACAACACGTTCGGCCGTGACACCGACAACTTCAACTGCGGTATCGTCTCGTCGACCACGACCATCATCGACCACGCCCGCAACTTCTTCACCGACGGCACCGCCGTCACCATCCGCAAGGGTGCCTAAGCCGCAGTACTCCCCACCCAGCTAGCTCCCACCAAGAATTCCCTCGCAGGAAACCAGGCGGGCCCCACGTGCGCAGCACGCGGGGCCCGCTTTTTTGCATGTCCAGCGCGCCGAGTCAGGCGCCGCGCCGCGCCGCGGCGGACCCGGTCCTGGTCCCGCCCGTTCATCGCAGGCCAGCCGCACCACTGCGGGCCTCGCTGACAAACGCGACACCACCTCGAACCCGGCCGCCTCGAACAGCGAGAGTGACCCTTGGTAGAGCTCCGCCGCCGACACCGTGGCCTTCGCCGTCACATCCACCGGGTAGCCTTCGAGCACCCGCGCCCCCAGTGATCGTGCCTGCTCCACGCGCCCACGCGCCCACGCGCCCACGAGCCCATGAGGACGAATGGACCCGGCAGCTGCTCGTGTTCCTGGCGAAGTAGCTGAACCCAGGAGCGCCCGTCACTGACACGTGAAAAGCCCGCGTCGGCTTGCCGATCTCAGGACTTGATTCCTCTAGATCATCACGACGTTGTTGATCACGTTTGCGGCACTCCGGTGCATCGGCTCCTGGTGCGCCCGGGCGTGCTCGCGGAGGCTCTCGAAGGCTTCATCCATATGGATGTTGTTGCGGGCGGCGATGACGCCTTTGGCCTGCTCGATGAAAACCCGGCTGGTGTGTGCACGCTGCAATTGCGCATTCACCGTGGCATTTTTCGAGCCGAGCGTTCGTGAAGGAGACTGATGGTCGCGACGTCTGCCAGTGCCTGCCCGATTGCGGAGTCTTCACTACTCAGGGCGCCTATTCGCGTTCGAAACAGATTCAGTGCTCCGATGGTGTTGGGGCGAAAGCGCAGGGGGATGGCATCCACGGATTGGAAACCCTGCGACAGTGCCGCCTGAAAATTGGGGTACCGACATCCGTCCGCCGCAATATTGCTCAGCGTGATGACGGCGCCGGACCGATACGCGTCGACGCAGGGACCTGCCCCGGCCTGGTGGTGGAGTACCCCCACGAGGTGGCTCTCCTCACTCGTAGCGGTAGACCTGCAGGTTGCCGTTTTAATCAGCCAGTAGAAGGCCGGCCGCGGTGGCGTCGAGCAACACCACACATTGATCGATCAGAGTGCGCGGGAGACGCTGGTGGCAGATTGCACGACCAGAGTGCGGGGCACCAACCGGAGGAGGCTCCGACTTCAAGGCCCACAACGACCGCGAAAGTCGATCGACCTATTCTCCGCAAGAGATCAGGCTGCGGAGCCAGGTATGAGCTTCTCTGCACGATAGCGGTCGAATAGGGACGTGAAGGAGTCGATCGTGCGGTGGTGCGGGGTGAAGCCTGCGAGGCGGCTCTTGGTGATGTCGGTGAACACTTCGATGGTGCGGCCGAGGTCGGCGTCGGTGTGCCACCAGGACGCGATGCGCCCCAGATCGGACTCGACGAGGCCGTGTGCGGTGGCGACGTCGGCCCAGACCGGCTCCATGCCGGCCATCTGCACCTCGAGGGGACGCGGCTCGTTCACAAAACCTTCCGGAATGACGTCAAAGTAGGCGGCGATCTTCGGCCACATTGCGCGCCAGCGAAAGACATCGCCGTTGACGACATTGAATGCTTCGTTGGCCCCGGCATCCGTTGTCGCGGCCCACACCATCTGCTCGGCGAGGATGGTCGCGTCGGTCATGTCGGTGACGCTGTTCCACTGGGTCTCGCTGCCGGGAAACACAAAGGGAATGCTGAGGTGCTTGCACAGGGACGCCTGCGCGGCGAGGGTGAGTCCCATGTTCATGAGGTTGCCGACGGCATGGCCGATCACGGTGTGCGAGCGGTGCACCGACCAGGTAAACCCTTGGCGAGCGGATGCCGCGAACAGCTCGTCTTCCTGCGCGTAGTAGAAGTTCGCCACATTGAGGCGCGGTTCGTCTTCATGAAAGGGGGTGTCGGGCATATTGCCCTGTCCGTAGGCCTCGAACGGGCCGAGGTAGTGCTTGAGCCCGGTGACGAGGGCGACGTGGCGCACCGGCGCGTGGGCGAGTGCGGCGAGGAGGTCCCGCACCATGCCGGCGTTCACCTCGATGTTGAGTTCCTCGGTGTCCTGACGTGACCAGGCGGCGAAGAAGACCTGTTCGGGGTTCTCGTCGGCCAGTGCGCGCTTCAGGTCGGCGGCGGAGCGCAGGTCCGCCTGGATCCAGCGCACCCCGGGTAGGTCGCGGCCGCTGCGGCGGGCCAGGGCGAGAACCTGCCAGCCCTGGGCGGAGAACTGGTCGACGACGGCGGATCCGGTGATGCCGGAAGCCCCGACGACGAGGGCGGTGCGGGTGTGGGGCTCGGGTGAAATAGTCATTATTTTGTGTAACCGTGTGGTGTGGGAGGTATTCCTCACGCCATGGCAGCCCAGTTTGGGGACGACGTTGCCGGACCGGAGGTGGGGCCACGACCGCCGCCGGCGGGCATCCGTTTCTGAGGTGAGGCAGGCAACTACGTCGACGCGTCAACTAGACACGCGGCGCTGGGCGTTCCTCCGCGACGACGTCTGGTCTGTTTCGCTTGAGCAGGCCCGATATTTTGAACACGATCCCGACGATGATCAGGCCAAGGATCAGGCCGAACACGGCCGACATCGCGGTGTCGGTGACCCAGACGACGATGGGGCCGGCAGCTACGATGGCGTTCGTGACGGCGTGCAAGACGTCATAGGGGCCGTGCCAGAAAGTCTCGGCGAGGTTGACGATCACCAAATGGCCGCCAACCCACAGCATTGCGACCGTACCGATGATTCCGATCATTCGGAACGCAGCGGGCATGGAGGCCACGATGCGCGCGCCGGTGCGTCGCACTCGCCGTGCGGGGTTTTTCATCAGTGACAGGCCGATGTCGTCGATCTTGACTAAGAGCGCGACCGCGCCGTAGACGAGCACGGTCATGCCGAGGCCGATCACCACCAACGCGCCGAGCGTCATCCAGATGCCGAAATCGGGGTCGAGGCTGGCCAGCGCGATCAGCATGATCTCGGTGCTGAGGATGAGGTCGGTGCGAATGGCGCCGAAAATGAGTTTGCGCTCATCCCGTGATTCGGCCTCGTCGATGGCGTGATGCGCGCCGAACCATTCGGTGACTTTCTCCGCGCCCTCGAAGCACAGGTAGGTGCCGCCGAGGATGAGCAGCCAGGGCAACACCCAGGGCGCGAATGCGGACAGGAGCAACGCGAGCGGGATGATGATGACGAACTTGTTGAACAGACTGCCGAGGGCGATGCGCCAGACGACGTGCAGCTCGCGCGCGGGTGATAGCCCCTGAACATATTGCGGGGTGACGGCTGCGTCGTCGATGACGACACCGGCAGTCTTCGCGCTCGCTTTGAGAGCGGCGGTGAGTATGTCATCGACGACGGCAAGCAGGCCGACCGACATGTGGTTCTCCTTGGCTGGGGGCGCCCAAGTGAAGGGCGCCGACAATAAAGTCCAGAGTACCGTGGGGGAGGTGGGTGCGAGCCGTGGCAATTCGGCATCCGCTCTTAAAATGGGGATGCTGCTCCGGACGGAGTGACCGTTTCGCACAAGGCCGAGTGGAACCGGCACGTGCTCGCGTTTGAAATCGTTGAATGTGATCCGAACGCGCATGGTGCTGCGCATGCTAACTGGACAGCGATACCAGCGCGGTCCAGGTTTTCCCGAAGTCGTCGCTGGCAGCGATGCCGGTGACGTCTGCGACGAGGATCCAGGGCGAGGAGCCGCCGACGACGGCGAACGCTTCGGGGGCACGTCCGGTCGTTCCGGTTTGCGTCCACGTCTCGCCGTCCAGGCGCCAAACTGCGCCGCTGGGATCCAGACCGACCAATCCTCCGCCTGCGTTGGCGTCGACGGTGTCCAGCAGGAGCAGCACGGGGGCGCCAGGCATCGCGCTGAAGGTGCGACCCACGTCGGTGCTCAGCAGGACGCCTTCGGCGGTCGTGGCGTAGAGCCGTTCGGCCTGAGACGGATCCGCGCTCAGGTCGCGGAGTGCAAGGTTCGCTCCCGCTGTCCAGGTGAGGCCGGAGTCGTCACTGATAGAAACGTTCCCGGCGCCCGCGTCGTACCCGTAGACGCGCAGGGTGCCGTCGTCGAGGGGGACGGCATCCAGATCGTGAAAATCAGTCTTGCCCGCCAGCGACAGGGCCGTCCAGGATGAGGCGCCGTCCGTGCTGGAGATGAGCCCCAGGTTGGGGAGCGCCAGGTCGCTGGGTTCGCTCGGATCTGGGTGACCAGACGCCAACAACTGCCCGGGCGCGGCCACGGTGAAACCCATCGTGTCCTGTGCAAGGCCGGCGATCTGTATCGGCTGGGTCGTGTCGGCTCGTGGCGCTCCGGCCAGATAAGTGTCGGGCAGCATGCCGGTCGGGATGAGCCACACCCCCTGGTGGGTGGCCGCGTAGGTATCTCCGGTCAGGGGATCGGCGCCGAGGCCATGCACGTGCTCGACAGCGTTCGCCGTCGAGTTGGTGCTGGGCGTCGAATCCAGATTATTAGTGGAACACCCCGTAAGGATGATAAGGCCGACGAGCGATACCGACAGGGCCGGCATTCGGCATTGTGATCGGTTGAATTTAACCAAGAGTGACTCCGCGAGTGCTCATGAAGGGTTGTGGATTGACGCGGGCACCATTGACGCGTGTTTCAAAGTGCACGTGACAACCATTGGACGCACCCGTCGTTCCCACGAGAGCGATGGTGGCGCCTGCGGAAACCTGTTGCCCGGTGCTCACGAGCAGAGAGCTGTTGTGCGCATAACCGGTTTGGGTTCCGTCACCGTGGTCGATGAGGACCCAGTTGCCGTAGGAGCCCAGCCAGCCGGCGTAGCTGACTGTTCCAGCCGATGCGGCCGACACATTCTGCCCGCAGCCCGCGGCTATATCGGTTCCATAGTGGAACGCACCGACTCCCGCCACCGGTTTATTGGGTCGAGCCCCATACGCTGAGCTAATCCAGCCTGACACGGGCAAGGTCCAGCCCTGTCCGTTGGGCGTGCTGCTGCCGCCCGCAGGCCTGCTCGCTGCTGCGGCCGCCGAAGCGGCGGCCGCAGCAGCCTGGGCGGCGCGCGCTTTCGCGGCGGCAGCTTCGGCTGCCCGTCGGATTTCTTCGCCCGCAGCGTAGTCGGCTTCCGTCGCGGCGCGATCCTCGGTCAGAACTGCTAGCTGCGCCTGTAGAGTTGCGGCAATTTCCTGCTGGTCGGCCAGTGCCGTCTCCACCCGGATGCTCGCGGCCATCGCGTCGGCCAACGCGGTTTCAGCCGTCTCGGCTAGCGCGCCGAGCGTCTGCTGTGCGACCTGGGCCTGATCCGTGAGCGATCTGGCGGAGTTTGCATCAGCGGCGGCGGACTCATAGACCACGCTCATCCGCTCGGTCAGCTTGCTCATGGAGCCAAGCTGATTCAAAAGGTCGCTGGCGCTAGGCCCGTCTAAAAACAGCGACAACGACAGGTCGCTGTTTCCCGACCGAGCGAGCATGGCCGCCAGCCGGCCGGCCTGTTCGCCCGAAATGGCGGCGTCGGCCGAAGCCGCGTCGGCCTGGTCCCGCAAATTCGTTGCTCGCAAGGTCGCATCGTCGAATGCGTTTTGCGCCGCCTCGTAGGTGGCCGCGCGACGAGATGCTTCGGCACGCGCAGCATCCACTTCGGCGGTGAGGCCTGCGATCAGCCCGGTCAACTCCGTGACCTGCGCTTGTTTACCAGCTTCGGACGAACGTGCGGTTTCCACATCGGACCAGCTTGGGTACTCGGCTGCGCCGGCCGGCACCGCGACCAGAAGGAGCGACAGAACCGTCACTGCTACGAGAGCGAACCGAGCGCCAGCCCTGCGCCTAGCCAAGTGACACCCCTCGGGTGCTCATGAATATTTCCGCGTCGATGCGTTCACCGTCGACGCGGGTTTCGAAGTGCACGTGGCAGCCGCTGGATGCACCTGTTGATCCCACTACGGCGATGATTTCACCGGCCACGACCAGTTGACCGGCGTCGACGAGGAGCTGACTGTTGTGGGCATATCCCGTCTCGACGCCATTGCCGTGGTCGATGAGAATCCAGTTGCCATAGGAACCCTGATAGCCCGAGGTGACAACTTTGCCTCCGGTGGCCGCGAAGACGGGCTGGCCGCAGGGTGCGGCTATGTCGGTTCCGTTGTGGAAGTCGCCGACACCATCAACGGGTTTGTTCGGGCGAGAACCGAAGGGACTCGATATTCGGCCCAGAACTGGTAGAGCCCAGCCTTGGTCGCTGAGCTGGCCCGGACTTAAGCTGGCCCATTCCCCATTGCTGGCGACTTCGGTGTACGAGGCCGGTGCGGGTGCTTCCGTGATGGTGTATCCGTCGCGTTCGATGAGAACGGATGCCGTCCCTTCCGCACTGAGGCTTTGTAGCTCGTCCGCCGGGGCGGCGCTCGCAGCAGCGGCTTGAGGTGATTCTGTGTTGACCGCCAGCGCGGGCAGGGACGTGCTTATTGCGAAGAGAGCGATCATCGCCATGGCGCTTCCGGCCGCAGCGCGCTGGCGCAGCGGGATCGAACGGGGTACAACTTTCGCCGCTGGCGCAGTTTTCCAGGGGTCAGAGCGACCCGCGCGCAGCATGCTCTCCATGGCGCGCAAATCGCGTCGTGACATTGGTGGAATGGCGCCGGGAAGGCGGGGCGCTGTGGCGACGTGACCGGTGTTATCCACGTAGTACCGCCCCCGCGACGCGCAGCAGAGAAAGAATTTGACGGCAATGCATACTTGTGTCCTTGCAGGTCATTCAGAAAACGAACGGTGGGTTCCACCGGCGGGTCCTCCGGAGAAGGACCCGCCGGACGTGCCGCTCTAAAGCGAGGCGAGGAGCTTAGCCATTTTGTCGATTTCGGCCGTCTGCGTCTTGACGATGTTGGCGGCCAGCGCCTGCGCATCCGCATTCTCCCCATCATCAATTTCGAGCTGCGTCATCGCGACAGCGCCCTCATGATGCACCGTCATTTGTTCCAGGAACAGGGTGCTGGCCTCTACCCCAGAGGCATCCTGCAGCGCCATCATGTCGTCGTCGGACATCATCCCGTCAGAGCCGCCGCCCATGCCGCCCATGCCCGACATGCCGTTTTCATCTTCGCCCCATGCCGTCAACCAGTCTTTCAGCTGCGTGATCTCCGGTTCCTGAGCGGCCTTGATCTCCGTCGCGAGGTCGATCACGCTTTCATCAATACCGTCCTTGGCAAGGAGGTCATCGCTCATTTGAACGGCCTGCTCGTGATGGGGGATCATCATCTGCGCAAAGGTCACGTCGGCGGAATTAAATGCCGCTGTGGTTTGGCTGGCGGAGGGGGCTGCTGAATCGGTGGCGGGACTGCCGCCAGCGCATGAGCTGAGGGTGAGAGTGGCCGCGAGGGCCACAGCCACATACAGAAAAGTTCGTGGTTTAAACATTGTTCATCCATTCGTCGTAGGCAGTAGAAACCGAGTGGCCGCAAGCACGGCAAAGCTCCGAAGTCACGTGCTGGCTCGGAACTACATCACGGTCTAAACGCGACAGATGGAGAGAAGAGTGAGGCTGGGGCGCTGAACCGGCAGGACGATGGTGCGCCAGGAGTTCGGGAGGATGCTGCCGGCGTCGAGCAGGCGCCGATAGGTGGCCGGAAGCCGAGTCAGGAACACCAGGGCGACGAGCGTGAGGAGCAGAACGCAGGTCATCGCGAGAAGGGCGCAATCAAGCATCCCGCCCAGGCTCCCCGACGAGATCGAAGCAACGACGGGAGCAGCCATGACAGTACCCATTCCCATCACCGAAGATTGTTGCTCAGACACAGTCGATGAAGCAGCGGGCGGCGTATGCATGGCATGCCCGGTGGCCTCGGAATGAATGGCGAAAACGGCGAAAAGCAGCGCGGCGAGAGCGAGCAAGGCGACGAAAGGCGACAAAGGGGCGGGTGCAAAGATCCGTTGTGCCGCGCGATCCCGTGTCATTTCACCTACTTCATTACCTACAGCCAAGATTGAACTGCCAATGTCTTCCCTCGCAGAATACCCCACGGCGCGCTGTGAATCCTGAATGCCAGTCGCACGCGAGCACGACTGCGGGCGGTGACGGCGCTTTCTGCGGACGGCACGGGCAACGCTTCAGGCAGCCACCGTTGATTCCACCTGTGCCAGAGGTGTCGTCGGAGCGGACCACGTCCGAAGCGCAATGATGCCGGCGAGTATCCCTATGCCGGCGAGCACCCCTGCAGTCGGTGCTAGACCGAGCACGGCACCGAGTATCCCGGCGAGAGGATAGGTGACGATGAAGCAGGCGTGCGAGAGGGAGAACTGTGCGGCAAAGACGGCCGGCCGATTCGTTTCGTCGGACGAGCGGCGCAACAGCCGTGCCGACGGCGTCAGGATAGACGAGGTCGCGGCACCGAGCACGAACCAGATCACGAGGAGGCCAGACCAAGTTAAAGGTGTTGCCGGCGCGACAACAATGCCGGCGAGGGATAGAAGCCCGACGGGCAGCACCGCACAGCCGAGCAGCATGACGTTTCGGTCGTCAAAGCGCTCGAGTACCCGTGGAAGCGCGAGCGCGACGAGCATGGACCCGAATCCGTAGCAGGCCAGAGCGAGGGCGAAGTCAGACTGAGCACGGCCGAAGTGGCTTTGCACGAGTACGACGGTGTTCACAATGACCATGCCGGTCGACGTCGCGACGACCATGTTCATGGCGAGCAACGCGCGCAATTCCGGTGTGCGCCAGAAGACGCGTACGCCGCGGGTGAGGCGGTCCAGAAATGGTGTTGGAGTGGCGACCCGGTGCGTAGGCAGGGTGGTTGTGAGCACGAGCAGGGCAGAACCCACGAATCCGACGACAGTCCCCACGAAGAGAGAATGGTAACTGATCACGGTCAACAGGGCGGCGGCCAGGATGGGGCTTAGAAGCGATTCGAGGTCGTAAGCCAGTCGCGACAGCGACAATGCCCGGGTGTATTCACTTTCATCCGGAAGCACAGCCGGAATCAGCGCTTGGAATGCCGGGGTGAAGGTTGCGGAGGCGGCTTGCAGCACGAAGATGAGCACGTAGATCTGCCAGGCCTCGGTGACGAACGGCAGCGAGAGCGCGACGATCGCGCGCAGCACATCAGCTGACACCAGCAGCATCTTGCGCGGCACGTGCGCCGTCAGGGCGGAGATCACCGGGGCAATACCGACATAGGCGAGCATCTTAATGGTCAGCGCGATGCCGAGCACGATGCCGGCGTCGCCGCCGGCCAGGTCGAAGGCGAGCAGGCCCAATGCCACGGTGAGCAGTCCGGTACCGATCAGCGCCACAATTTGCGCGCTGAACAATCGGCGGTACGTGCGGTTTCGCAGAACCTCAAGCATGAGCGCTCCCGTCGACTGCGTCAGTAGCCCGTTCAAGCGGATGCCGGTGGTGTGCCGGTGTGCCCTCGACGGCATGCTCGGCCTGGAAAATCGCATCCGCAACGAGCTGGCGGGCATGCTCATTGGCCAGACGGTAGAACACCCGCGTGCCCTCGCGGCGGGTCACCACGATGCGCCCGAGCCGCAGCTTTGCGAGGTGCTGGGAGACTGCAGCTTGAGACTTGTCGACTGTTTCGGCGAGCTGGTTGACCGACAGCTCTGTGTCGCGGAGGGCCAGAATGATGCGAATTCGCGTCGCGTCGGCGAGCATGGCGAAGACCTCCACGGCCAGCTCGACGTACTCCCCATCCGAATCAAGCGTGCACGTCTTCTTATCTGCATTTATATGCAGATTATTGCACATGCATCCTGTGTTGCGATTGAGGCGCTGGACCGGGTGAGATCGGTGGTCCAACCCGCGGGCGAGACGCTGGCGGCCAGCTATGGCGTTGGTTGGCGGGCCCGTCGCGGCGCGTGTCAGCGTCATGAAAACGATGGCCCGCAACCCGGTCCTTAACACTTCCCCTACAGGGTCTCTTAGCCTCGATCCACCGGTCGAGTTGAGGTTGTGGCGGCGCGTTAAAGCGAGAATGCCTGTCGGATCAGGAAAAATAAAACTGACTTAGGGTTCAATTCGATCGCTCCGAGAGGCACCTCGTAGATGCAACTTTTCCATACTTCGAACCGTTTGTCGGCCGCAGGGCTGGTCCCGGCGCTGGCTCTGGCGGTGAAAACGGCTCTCGGGGAGCTCGTCGATGCCCGGCTGAGCCTGCCCAGCTACTTCGGCGCGAACGCCGGATTGAAAGTCACCGCGTTGGTCGCGGGGATGCTCGCCGGCGCCGAGGAGAAGGTGATCACGGTCGTTCTCCAGACGGGCATGCTGAGGCTTCGCCCGGCTGCATCCTGAACTTTGCAGTCTGAGTGCACGCCAATGCGGCGGAGGGGTAGCGGAGCTCCTCCGCCGCATTCTCGTCCCGGCGGCATGATCAGCGCTGGGGGAGCGCACCTGGATTCAGTCGAACCGGTTAGTGGCCAAGCGTCGCAGGGCGAGGGCGAGAGCCAGACGCACGCGTCCGCGGGGAGAGCGCGGGTCGAACCCCAGGGCGTCTGCGAAACCAGCCGCCTTGGCCTGGACGGTCGAGTGGTGGAGTCCGACTTCCACAGCGACGGCGCGCAGGCTGTCGGTATCTGCAATTGACTCCAGAATTGCGGCAGCGCGCGGCTGTGACTGCACCAAAGCTTCCAGCGCGATCAGGTCGGGGGAATCATGCGCACGCCCGTCCGTTGCATCGGCGAGAAGTAACATGGCTCCGAGTTCCTCGGCGTTCACGACAGGCTCGCGCTCCGATGAGAGCCGAAGCGCGATCAAAGCGGATGCCCAGGATCGGTCGAGCGCGTCGGGCGGTGTCGAGATCCCGATCCCGGCGCGTTCGGTTGGCTCCACGACTTCCATGATCTCGGTAGCCTGAAGGCCCGCGCGAATGGATCCGAAGTCCGTGCTGAGAACGACGCTGGGCCCACTCAGTATCGTGTCCTCCGGAGTGGCGGAAACCCGGTAGAGCGTGCGGGGCACCAGGCGCAGTCGGTGTGTAGCCTCGAGGCGGGCTTGTGGCGTTGACTCTGAGTCAATGATCACTTGCAGGGCGCGCCGCGTCGCAGCGGCAGGAGATGTTCGCTCCCATGCGATCCCGAGTGCAATGGCCAAACGTTCGAGGATCATGTCGTCGTTCGCGTGAGCTGATCCCTCGCGTTCGATCCAGGCCATGCCGCCGCCGAAGGAATGCGACGGCCATCCATCACGGGTGCAGGGTTCCAAAGCGCGAACCCCCGAAGCGTCGATGCGCAGGACGGCGTCGTCGGAGCTGAAGCCGGCAGCGCATCCGCTTAAAATCGCGGCCCCCCGCAAGATGACCTGTGTGCTGGCGTGGCCGGCGACGAGGGCGTCGAAGTACGCGATGACCTTGATGGTTTCGGTCGCCTCGGCGTCGAGAGCCGTGAGACGACCCACGAGTTCCTGCATCTTCGCCACTCATTTGGGTTAGTCGTTGTGCCCACAATAACAGTCGACGCCGACGGGAAGGGCGGGCACAACGATGTCTTTACGCGCCGAGGATGCGGTGTAACCAGGCGACGCGCGCCGCTCGCGCCTCGAGGGACAGAGCTGCCTGAGGCGCCATCGCGTCGAAGCCGTGGAATCCGCCGGGCCAGACGTGCAACTCCGCAATACCTCCTTGTTCCCAGATTTTCGTCGCATAGGCGACGTCTTCGTCACGGAACACCTCGGCCGTCGCGACGTCGATAAAGGTTGGCGGAAGATTGGTCAGGTCGGTGGCGCGGGCCGGCGCGGCATAGATAGATACGTTTTCGGTCCTGCGTCGATCACCGAGCAGGGAGTCCCAGCCCGTGTCGTTGCTCCCGCGGTCCCAAACACCGAATCCGTCAATCTGGTGGCTCGAAACGGTTTCATTGCGATCGTCGAGCATGGGATAGATCAGCAGCTGACCGGCGAGGGTCGGAGTGCCGAGGTCGCGCGCTTTGAGGGCCACTCCGGCCGCCAGTCCGCCACCAGCGCTGGCACCACCGATGACGATTCGGTCGACGTCGATACCGAGTTCGTCAGCATGATTGGCCATCCAGGCGAGTCCGGCGTACGAGTCATCAACGGGGTAGGGGTCGGGATTCTCCGGCGCCAGACGGTACTCGACCGACACGACGACAGCATCGAACTCCATAACCCAGGCGAGATACTCGTCAGCGCCCGTGAACCGGTCGCCGATAATCATTCCTCCGCCGTGCAGGTGATAGATTCCGGGGCCGCCGGCGACATGATCGGTGCGGGAGAAGATCGATACGGTCAGGTCTGGTGCACCAACCGGGCCGGGAATGGTTCGCTCCTCATGGCGGATCGGACGGTCTCCGATGATCTCGTTGATCGGCGTCCCGAGCAGGCCGCCTTGGCGAAAGGGAACGATGAGTTCCGGGGTGATCGTCGGTGGCAGCATTTCTCCAATGACGGCAAGAACAGCGCCGAGTTCGACATCGAACGGTGGAGCGGGGTGGGTTGCAATTGTCATGTGGACCTCCATTGGTCTCGGTCACGGCTTTGTGGCCTGACCCGAGTATGCCGCCTGTCGCCAAGGCAACGGGACCGCCGTCGATACGCATTTGCGTTCGGTGTACCCGCCATGTGGCGGACCAGACTCGATCGCGTAGAACGGACCGCTCTCCCGGTTGTTTCTCCCCGTCGGGAAATCGAGTCAAGAAGATGAGCAGTCAAATGGAAACGAAAAGTCTCGGCAGATCTTGCGATCTTCAAGGACTTTTGGTGGGCCGTTCGCAAAACCCAGCAGGGCGCGGATCGCGGGGGAATCGGGGAACGATTTTCCTCCGCACGGCGCGCGATTTTCCTCCAGTTCGCAGAAATTAGCACTCACCGCTTCGCGGGGATTCGGATGACCGCAGAGCGTCGCGCAGCCCTGCACGCCCTCATGAACCGCCGGTAATCACCTCGCTGTGCACGGATTGTCATTGAGTGCTGGCAGCAAATTCTCGATGATGCGGCCGTCGACACCGCATCGAGCATCCAGGCCTTTCCCGGCCGCAAGGCCCACGTAGAGGGGCAAAGATTTGGCCCAGGCCGGGAACCGACGGGGTGAAACGGTGCGAGCGTGCCTCGCATGAAATCCTCGCGCCTCTGCCGGACATGCCTCAGTATGAGAGTTGTGACCGACACCCAGCGCGAAAAGCGGATGCGCAACCTCGTTGCGCTCGTCGGCGACCCTGTGCACCGCTACCTGCACCGACGCACCGACGCCGCGACGGCCGACGATGTGATCGGCGACACGCTGCTCGTGTGCTGGCGCCGCCTCGACGAGGTGCCCGACGATGCCCTCCCCTGGGCGATCGTCGTCGCTCGACAGTGCCTCAGCAACGCCCAACGCGCCGAGCGTCGCCGCACCCGTCTCATCGGCCGCATCATCGCGATCGACCCGCCGGCGGCCGTTGCACACGAGAACCCGGCAGCATCCACCGTCGATGAAGGCACTGCCGTGGCGGCCCGCGTGACCGCAGCCCTCGCCGGCCTGCGTCGAGACGATGCCGAGATCCTGCGGCTGTGGGCGTGGGACGAGTTGACGAGCCCGCAGATTGCCGTTGTGCTCGGCGTCAGCGCGAACGCAGCGGCGATCCGGCTGCATCGCGCGAAGGCGCGCCTCAAGCAGGAGCTACTGAAATCGGGCCACCCGACCGGACATGTACCTTACGACGAAGGGAGCGACGATGCACGACGATGACCGTGCGCTGCGCGATCAGCTGCGCGCCGCCGATCCGACCCGCGCGCTGCCCCCTGCCTCGCCGACGTGGCTCGACCACAGAATGGAGCAGATCATGACCGACCAATCCGTCACCACCCCGACTGTCACCCCCGAGACACCGCGACGCGCGTTCCGGCGGTGGATGCCGGTGGCCGGCGTTGCCGCGGGCCTCGCCATCGCCGCCGCTATTGTCGTACCCCTCGTTCTCGGTGGTCCGGAACCCACCGTCGAGGCGCTGCAGCCTCCCATGGGTGGAGGCCTCGCGAGCGGTAGCTGCCTCGTACTCGAGCCGACGACCGTCGCGGCGCAGGAGCAGGCGTTCGCCGCGACGGTGCTGCAGATCCAGGGCAACACCGTTTTGCTGGAGGTCACAGAGCGCTTTGTCGGCGAGGTCGCCGACCGCGTAGAGGTGGCGCAGGTCGACGCGACGACCTCCGATTTCTCGGGCGTGCCCTTCGCGGTCGGCCAGAGCTACCTCGTCGGCGCAGTCGATGGAACGATCACGGGATGCGGCGTGACCGGGGCCGACAGTGCCGAGCTTCGCGCGGTCTACGACGCAGCGTTCCCTGGCTGATCCAGGTCCGCGAGTGCGGCTGGCGGGAAAAGTGCGTGGAATCGTCCCATCTCATATCGGAACGTCACGGCGGTCAGTGCGACCGCTGTGACGTTCCCCAGGAGCACCACGACTCCGGCGGAGTGTAGCTGGGCACAGCGGCTGGTCATTGGAGTTGCGGCGATGACAAAGGACGAAAATAGAGGCTACATTTTTCATACTCTCGCCGGCAAGTGAGGCGGGTCTGACCCAGAATAACCGGCCGACAGCCCACCGCCTCAAATAACTGGCGGACGCTCGCGCAGCATCCCCTCATACCAGAAATCGCTCCTGAGAATCCTCAGGAGCGATTTCTTTTTGTTCCGACCGGGCCGTTTTGCGAACGGACTTTTGGTCGGGCTGACAGGATTCGAACCTGCGACCCCCTGCAGAATCGAAGGGGATTCGAACCTGCGACCCCCTGCAGAATCGAAGGGGATTCTGAACTCGACCGAATGTCTTCGAAACTCGCGGATTCCTTTGATTTTTCAGGGAACCGGGCGGTTCGCTTGATCTGAGTGTACGCGTTCAGGTTGGGTCGGCGACGGTTGATTTAGGTGGGTTAATAGTGCGCATTCAGCCAGGATAAATGTGAAAAGCTGATGCGAAGTGGCGCGAAAGACGTGACTGCGAAATAAAGTAACCGGCGTCGTGCACGGCTAAATAAATGAGCCGAAAATCGATCTTCTCGGGGCGGGAAATTACTGTGGCCGTTAGAGAAAGTGTCGACGGTGGGACACTGCGCCGCACCGCCGACCGCCCATTTTAGGCGTCCTTTAAATCGATGCCCTTGGTTTCCTTCATCATGAAACAGGCCACACCGGTACACGCGCAGAGAATGACGATATAGACGCTGGACAGCCAGCCAATATCCAGGGAGTTGAAGAGAGCGTTTAGATAGGGGGCGGTGCCGCCGAACACGGCCACCGAAATGGAATAGGCGAATCCGATGGCCCTGGTGCGGATTCTGGTCGGAAAATTCTCAGAGAGGATCGCCGAGAGCAAAGCGCCGGGGATAGCGACGATCACCAGGGCGATCGCCGAGGCGAGCAGGAGCGTCCACCCTGCAGAACCAATCATGGCGGTCAGTGGGACGGACAGCGCGATCATAAGAACGGCGAAGATCAGCATCATCGGGCGCCGCCCGACTCGGTCGGAAATCCATCCCCAGAGCGGCAGGGTTGCCAGAGCGATCAACTGGGCCAGCAGGGTCATCCAGAAGGCGGTGCCCGAGTCCATGCCTTTCTGGGTGATCGCGTAGGTGGAGGCGTACGAGGTCCAGGTGTAGTGAGCGGCTGTCACCCCGGAGGTCATGGCGATCATCAGCACGATTGCGCGCGTAACCTGGGCCTTTGGGAGCGGTGCCGGCTTTTCGGTGCCGGCCGTGTGCTCGTCGAATACTTCACTTTCGCCCATGTTGCGACGCATATATAGAGCCGCCAGGGCGAGGAAAGCACCGAGGATGAACGGGATGCGCCATCCCCACTCGGCCACACTGTCGTCGGGCATAATACTGGTCACACCGCCGGCGACACCGTAGGCGAGTACAGATCCGCCGAAGATGGCGATGAACACGGCACTGCCCCAGAGTCCGCGATGCCGCCGAGGCGCAATTTCCGCCACGTAGGTATAGGCGGTCGCGGTTTCTCCGCCGTGAGCAAACCCCTGGATGACCCTGACCATGAGCAGAAGGAGTGACGCCCAGGCGCCGGCATTCTGATACGTCGGCATCAGAGCCATGGCCAGACTTCCGCCAGCCATCATGAGCATTGTGGTGACCAGGACGAATTTGCGCCCGCGCCGGTCGGCGACCATGCCGAAGACGATGCCGCCGAGTGGTCGCATCAGGAAGCCGACGGCGAATACTCCCAGGGTCGAGAGGAGTCCGGAGATGGGATCGTCGGGATTGAACATGGCAGCGGCGATGAACGGCGCAAAGACCGCGTAGGCGCTCCACTCATACCATTCGAGAACGTTGCCGAGAGTGCTGGCGATTAGATCCCGCCGCTTCGACCGTTCGGTCACGCCGCTGGTTGGTCTGGCCGTATCGTTGTTGGTCTCGTCGATCTGGGTCATCAGAAAAGGCTCCTTTGCCTTAAGGTATTCACGTCAGTGCGCCCCAAGCGGGATGTCGATGGGTCGCAGGTCGGACACTTTGTCGTGCGGGTAGAATCCGGCCCCGGTCTTTCGTCCGAGCTGTCCGGCCTCGACCAGCCGACGTAGGTTGTTCGGAACGATGGTGGCCGGGTCTTTGGACTCGGCATAAATGGAGTCGGCCACGTCGCAGACCACGTCAAGCCCAATGAAATCCGACAGCTCCAGCGGCCCGATGGGATGCCCGCAACCGAGTTTCATACCGTCGTCAATGTCTTTCGCGGAGGCATAGCCGGCGTCCAGCATGCGAGCCGCCGAGAGCAGATAGGGGATCAAGAGCCCGTTGACCGCGAAACCCGGTCTGTCATCAATGGTCATCGGTGTTTTGTGCAGGCTCGCGCGCACAAAATGTTCGACGGCCGTCACGGTGTGCGGGTCGGTCAGGACGGTCGGGATGACCTCCACGAGGTTCATCCTGGGAACGGGATTGAAGAAATGCAGCCCAAGGAACCTACCCCTCCGGGTCAGGGCTCCGGCGAGTTTGGTAATGGGAATCGAGGAAGTGTTGGTGGCAATGATGGTCTCGACAGGAACGCATTTCTCCAGCCGTCCCAGCACGGAAAGCTTGATCTCGAGGATTTCCGGCACGGACTCGATGGCCAGGTCACACATCGAGAATTGTGACAGGTCCTCCACCGTGTGCAGTGCGGACAACCAGGATTCGGTGTCCTGACCGCTGCTTTGATGCTTGTCGACCGAGCGTTGCAGCGCCGCCTCAATGTGCGTTCGGGCAGCCCGCAGCGCATCTGTTGAAGTATCATGCAGCAGCACCGTCCTGCCCGCGCGGAGGCAGCTTTCGGCGATTCCGCGGCCCATGGCACCCGAGCCGACAACACCGACCGTTTTGATCCTCGATATTGCCGTTTGAGGCGTCATGCCTCGTACCTCCTGATCAGAGCGGCGAGTGCCTGACCGCCGCCGATGCACAGCGTGACGATGCCATATTCCGTGTCGCTGCGCTGCAAATGCCGGGCGGCACGGAGGGTCAGGATGGCGCCGGTCGCTCCGATGGGGTGGCCCAGAGCGATAGCCCCGCCGTAGGGGTTGGTCTTTTCTGGATCAAGTTTCAGGTCACGGATGACGGCGACGGACTGGGCCGCGAACGCTTCGTTAAGCTCGACGATCTCAATATCTGCCGGACTGAGTCCGGTCTCGTCAAAGAGTTTTCGCAGCGCCAGGGCCGGGGCATAGCCCATCAGCGCCGGATCGATCCCCGCCGTCGCGACATATTCCAGAGTGGCCAGGCCACCGAGTCCTCGTTCGCGGGCCGTGCTGTTCTTCATCAGAATAACGGCCGCGGCGCCATCGTTGATTCCCGATGAGTTGCCGGCGGTCACGCTGCCCCCCGTCTGAAACGCCGGGCGGAGCCCCTGCAGCGTTTCAAGGGTAGTGTCCGGGCGCGGTGCCTCATCGACGGTCACAGTCACCGGCTTTTTCCCGGGAACCAGAACCGGCGTGATTTCCTCGAGAAATACCGCCTGGGCTTCCGCGGTGCCCGCTCTGCGTTGGCTCTCCCAGGCAAACTCATCCTGTTCCCGCCGAGACACCCCGTATTTTTGGGCTACGTTTTCGGCGGTGACACCCATGTGTTTTTCGCTGAACGGGTCGGTGAGCATGGCCAGTGTGCCGTCGACTTGGGTGCGGTCCCCCAGTCGGGCATTGCCGCGGGCGTTGTAATCCAGGAAGGGCATCCGGGACATCGATTCATCGCCGCCGGCCAGGATGACGTCGGCTCCGCCCCAGCGCAGCTGCTGCGCAGCCGACCAGATGGCCTGCAGACCGCTGCCGCAGAGCCTATTCACGGTGAAGGCGGGGGTGCGCTCGGGCACGCCGGCTGCCAGAGCGACGCGGCGGGCGTTGTAGGCATCCGCACCGGCTTGGCCGACGCAGCCCATGATGACCTCGTCGATGTCGGCCGCGGTAACGCCGCTGCGCGCCATTGCCGCGGCCGCAGCAATAGCGCCCAGCTGGTGTGCTGGCACGGCCGCCAGGGCCCCGTTGTATTTCCCGACGGGCGTTCTGGCTCCGTCAACGATAACTATCTTCTGCTCTGACACTGCAATCTCGCTTCTATGACGTGAATGTGCTTGGCGTGAATGGGTTCAGGATGCGACGGTCGAGCCGACGCCGGCAAACTGCCGGGCTCCGTCCAGTAGCCTCGGGATGCCTTCTTCCAGCGAGGGGCCGAAGCCGGTGTCGCCCGGTCGTTCACCCTTGAGCCAGCGGGTGTAAATGGCTTCGCAGAAGATGGATGCCTTCCACAGGGCCAGCGTCTGGTACCAGGGCAGCGCATCCAAATCCAGATGCATTCGCTCGCGGTACCGCGAAATGAGCTGATCACGGGAGAGATATCCGGGTTCGCGGGTCACGCTGGTCAACTCGAGCGGCGTAGGAAAACTTCCGGGTTCCGAATAGGTTGCCGTGAGATAGCCAAGATCTGCCAACGGGTCACCCACCGTGGCCATTTCCCAGTCCAGGATGGCCATCACGCGTGCCGGGGACGACGGTTCAAACATCAGGTTGCCGGCTCGGAAGTCTCCGTGGATCACTGTGGCGGCCTGGCTGGTGGGAATATTGCGTTCCAGCCAACCACCGATGCTGACGACCTCGGGCAGATTCCGGGTGGTGTTCACCTCCCACAGGGCAGAAAAGCGCTCGACCTGTCGCTTCAGGTAGCCTTCCGGACGCCCGAACGTAGCCAGCTCACCGGAATAAACATCCACCTGATGCAGCTGCACCAGGGTGTCGACAACGGCGGTGCTGGTTGCCTCACGCTGCGTCATGGAACCGAGGTAGTTCGGAATGCGATCGGTGATGACGGTGCCGCCCAGGAACGACATGATGTAAAAGGGAACACCGAGAAGCGACTCATCGTCGCAGACAGCGAGGATTTCCGGAACCGGTACTCCCTGCTTTCTGACCAGCTGCTGGATTCGGGCCTCACGGACCATGTCATGGGTGGAACGCGGCAGGGGGGGACGTGGCCCCCGGCGCAACACAAACACCTCGCTGCCACGCTGGAGACGATAGGTGATATTGGATTGCCCATCTCCAATCCGACCCCAGGACAGCCGGCCGGCACCGAGGCCCCTAGCATCCATGAACTCTTCGACTGCGTCCAGAATGAGAAGCGCCGGTGAGCCCAACTGTGCCGCATCGGTGCGGCTGGCGACGACTTCGACGCCGTCGGGAGCGGTGTGCATCAGTGAATTTCCGCCAGCTCGGTGTTGAGATCAGCGGCGCGCAGAATACCACGGTCCGTAGTGGAGCCGTGCACATCGGCCAGGTACGGCTCGCCCGCATCGACGGCCCGCTTCCGCATCGACGAGGCGCGCCGGGAGATGGCCCATTTATGGGTCTCGTTAGCGCCGTCGTAAATTCGGAACGGACGAACCTCGTTCAGGTACGCGGCCAAGGGAAGCGCGTCGGAAACGCCGTCGCCACCGCAGAGCTGGATGGCGCGGTCGACCACCCGGAAGATCGCTTCCGAGCAGTGCACCTTGGCAATGGAGGACATTGCGGATCCGGCCCGTGGATCCGTGTCGAGCAGCGCGGCGGTCTTAGTGATGATGGCGTCAGAGGTTTCAATATCGATCACCGATTGGGCAATCAATTCCTGGGCAAGGCCCAGGTTCTTCATCGGAGAGCCGAACAGCTCACGGCGCTCGATCCGGTCGAGGGCGATGTCCAGCGAGCGCCGCGCCAGGCCAAGCCAGCGCATGCAGTGCGTGAGCCGGGCGGGGCCGAGGCGCACTTGGGCATATCTGAAGCCGAGTCCGACGGCCCCCAGTACCGCGTCATCCGCCACAAAGCAGTCATCGAGATAAATGTGGGGATGACCGCCAGCTATGGCACGGTCCATGGTGTGGATGCTTTCGCCGAGCCGGATGCCTTGGTTGTCGAGATCGACCAGGAACATGGTGGCACCGGTCGGGGCGTCTCCGACGGCCTCGGTGCGGGCCATCACGATGCAGAAGGCTGCGCCGTCGGCGCCGCTTGTGAACCGTTTGTGACCTTTAATGGACCATCCACCGTCGACCTTTGTCGCCACGGTGAGCAGGGCGGCCGGATCTGAACCGGCACCAGGGTGCGGCTCGGTCATTCCGAAGCAGGACCGCGACGTGCCGGCGGCCAGGGGTACAAGGTATCGCTGTTTCTGCGCCTCCGTAGCGATCAGATTTAGCATGTGCATATTGCCTTCGTCCGGCGCCATGCAGTTGAGCGCGGACGCGCCGATCGGGGAATATCCGGCCTCTTGAAAGATTGCGGACCACTGCTGAATGGGGACGCCCTGGCCGCCGAATTCCTTAGGGACGTGCGGGGCAAAGACATTGGCGGCCTTCGCCGCCGCTTGTAGCCGGTCCCGGGTGGCCTGGCCCAGGCGCTCGCCCGGCCTCGGCTCGGCGGGAATGACCGTGCTGCGGATGAATTCGCGGGTGCGGATTCGCAAATCTTCGATGTCGACGGGCAGTGACTCGGTGCTCATTGTTCTATTTCCTTTCGCGGGTGGGGGCCGATGAGTGGGGATGTTAAGCGGTGCCGCCGGCCGCAAGCAGGCCGCCGTCAAGGTTGATGACCTGACCGGTGATCCAGGCCGAATCTGAGGACGCGAGAAAAGCAACGGTGGCGGCGACATCCTCTGGATTGCCGAGGCGGCCCAGAGGATATCTCGCGGCGACTTCTGCTTCCTTACCTTCGTACAGGGCCTGGGCGAATTGCGTCTTGACAACCGCCGGTGCGACCGCGTTCACTCGTATCTTCGGCCCCATTTCGACGGCGAGAGTGCGGGTCAGATGCGCGATGGCCGCCTTGGTCACGCCATAGAAACCGATGCCGGGTGCCGGTGTCTGTCCGGTGACCGAAGACACGTTAATCACGGTGCCGCCGCGGCCGGCGAAATCCAGGGCAACGTGGTGGTAAGCATCCTGAATCCAGGCCAGGGTACCGAAGACGTTCACCTCGGTAATTTTGCGCGCGGCGGACAGATCTAGATCCATCACCGATCCGTAGACGGGGTTGATGCCCGCATTGTTGACGAGGACGTCCAGCTGGCCGAAGGTTTCGGCGACGGCATTGAGAACCTCGAGGCGGTGGTCCGGATCGTGGGCTTTGCCGGCGAGCGGAATTACGGATCCTTTCGGGAATTGGGCGGCCGCATCGTGTAACGCCTCGGTGTTACGGGCGGTGATACAGACCTGAGCGCCCTCCGCCACCAGCCGCAAGGCGATGGCCAGCCCGATACCGCGACTGGCGCCCGTGACGATGGCCGTCTTGCCCTCAAGGCGGTGCGCTTGGACGGGGTGCTCGCTCATAATCTGTCTTTCTGGGACGGTACGCCCTGGGCTGCCGTGTTTTCATCACGGAGCTCCTGGCGGCGAATTTTTCCGGTCTGTGTCTTGGGTAGGTCGTCGATGATGTGCACGATGCGGGGGTACTTGTAAGCTGCGAGGCGCTCTTTGGTGAATGCGATGAGTTCTGCTGGAGTGGCCGATGCACCTGATTTCAGGGACACGAAAGCGACGACGGTTTCGCCGCGGTACTCATCCGCCTGGCCGATCACAGCGGCCTCATGGACTGCGGGATGTTCGTATAGCGTGTCCTCGACCTCGCGGGGCCAGACCTTATACCCGGAGACGTTGATCTGGTCTTTAAGCCGGTCGACCAGATAAACCCAGCCTTGGGTGTCGATGATGGCCACGTCGCCGGTGCGAAACCTGCCTCCGGGCATTGCGTGGGTGGTAGCGTCCGGATTATTCCAGTAACCCGGGATAATTTGGGGTCCAGATAATTCCAGTTCGCCCTGGGTGCCCGGCGGAACGGGTTGACCGTTCTGGTCGATGACTCTGGCTACAACGTGTGGTAGTGGAATGCCGATGGAAAGAGTGCCGCTGGAGGCGTCGACCGGCGCCTCGGCACAGGGCGGGACGGCAATTACACCGGACGTGCTTTCGGTTAATCCATAGGCATTGTGGATGTAGACGCCGAAGCGTTTTTTGAAGCGTTCCACGGTGGCCGGCGGGATTGGCGCCCCGCCGGAATACAGAGTCTTGACGGCGGTAAAATGGCTGGCGCTGGCATGCGGAAGCGCCAAAATCGCGTTGAACACAGTAATCGAGCCGATGGTAAAGCTGACCCTATGCTCGGCGAAGGCCTCCAACACGACATCGGGGTCGAAGCGGCCCGTAAAAACCAAGGTTGTGTCGGTGAACAGTGAGATCGCAGCGTTAATTACGGCGCCAGTAATATGAAATAGTGGGGCCACGGCCATGACGACGTCACCGGGGGCCAGCCGTGCAAAGCGGCCAAACGTCGTGGCGACGGCCAGGACGTTTTCGTGGGTGTTCATGGCGCCCTTAGGCGGCCCGGTCGTTCCAGAGGTATAGGTCAAGAGCGCCACGTCGTCGCGGGTCAGCTCAATGTCAGCGGGTCGCAAGCCGTCGAATTCGCGAATCAGAGCCGCAACGTCCCCGTCAGCCGAAGCTGCCGGGCGTGTTGTCATGTCACAGCTGCGCGGATCGTTCCGCGTCTGAAAGTCACGTGCAGAGGTACTGATGAGCCAGCAAGCGGTGCCTCCGGCAAGCGTTTGACGAGTTTCCGACACAGCCGTATCGGCACAAATAACACCGATGGCACCCGAGTCGTCAACGAGACGGCGCAGCTCTCTACGTTTGTACATGGGGTTCAGCAACAGTGCCGTCGCCCCCAATTTCCAGAGGGCCAGCAGGGCGAGCGCATAATGGGGCGTGTTCTGGAGGTAGATACCTACCCGGGCACCGCGAATTGTGCCGCGGGCCTCGAGCGCTATAGCGAGAGCGTCGGAGGCACGGTCGACTTCGGCGGCAGTCATCCTGCCATCGAAATAGCGAAGTGCGACGCGATCCGGATTGGCGGCGACGCGGGCCTTCCACGCCTCTACGGTGGACTCGTACCGCATCTCTGCACGTACATCCATGCTAAGAACGTCTGGTGCGGTCTGAGAATCCTCTACGGCGTTGATCCCAGAACGACTCTCTACCGAAGAGCCGATCTCACAACGGTTGGTCATAGTTGAACGAGTCACGACAGCCGCCCCCCTCCGGCATCTTCGCCGAAATTGACTTACTTACTCCTACCGAGCGATCGCTCGGTAGGAGTTAGTCTGGAGTAGACGCCATCATCTGTCAAGGCAGACAATAGCAAGCAGGCGTTTACAGTTGAAGGAGTATTCGTGAAAGTTGAGACTGCGAAAAGAGTCGGGAATGCGTGCGTGTGGCGCAAATATTCCGAAAATATTCTGCCACCCCTGCTCCAAGCCGCTTTGGATAGTTTTGTGGAGCACGGCTATCACGGCACAACAATTCGCACTGTGGCCGCTCGGGCCAAGCTCTCCGTACCGGGCCTATATCACCACTACGCCTCCAAGCAGGCACTGCTGGTGGCGATCGTACAGTTTGCGATGGAGGATTTATTGGTCAGGAGCGAAGACGCTATAGCGGAGGCAGGTTCCTCAGTGGAGGAACAGTTTCGCCTGCTGATCGAATGTCTGGCGCTCTTTCACGCTCACCGCAGTGAGCTCGCCTTCATTGCTGCTAGTGAGATCCGAAGTCTGGAAGGCGAGTCGCGAACGGCGCACATCAAATCCCGCGATAAGCAGCAGCAGATGGTGGACAACATCATCAATCAGGGTATGCGGGAGGGGATCTTTGACGCTGAGCACCCCAAAGACACCAGCCGAGCCATCGTGACTATGTGTACCGGTATTGCGCAGTGGTACCGCCATGACGGTGAGCTTTCGCCCGAAGAGCTGGCCATCAGATATGCCAACATCGCCCGAATGACTTTAGGGGTTGGCTCAGGCTCTCAAAGACGGAGTGTCCTCACGGCGCCCACGCCTTTACGAACAGATGCGCGAGGCAGGCCGGACCGCGGCTGACCGTGAGCAGCGACCAGTGAATTTTGGCTATCTCGTCTGGCCGCTGCACGGAGCGACCAGACTGCCCTTAGGTTCGAGGATTCGGGTCACGTCCCGCTGTGTGGTTTCTCGACACCGTGCAGGCGCCAAGGCGACGAATGCGACTCTGAGCGATACGTCATTCCCAAAGGTCCCTACTGTCAGGGTTTCTTTGGTGCCCTACGAACCCGGCTAGCCACCTGCATTCAGTGAAAATGACCGCAACCGCCGCATATTTCACTTTTTTCACAAGCCGCCCCTCCAAGACGAAATCGGCCAAAATCGTGGCTATAACCATTCAAACGAACGTTTTCACGGGCCTCCGCTCACTGTCGCGCCTGCCGACCACGAGACTTCTACCCACCGGAGACATCCGGTCTACCGCCCAAGCAGGAGATGAACTGTGAGCGACCAGATCACCGAGTTGTCAGCATCCGCGCTCGCTCTAGCCATTCGCCGACGCGAGATCTCGGCCAACGAAGCCCTCGACGCGCACCTCGCCCAGATCGACCGGGTGAACCCTCGCATCAACGCCATCGTCACCCAAGATCGTGAAGCGGCCCGCGACCTTGCGGTGGCCGCCGACACCCGCACCCTGAGCGGCGACGATCTGCCTCCACTGCACGGCGTTCCGATCACGCATAAGGACACGCATTCCACCGCCGGCCTGCGCACGACCTTCGGGTCACCAGTGTTCGCTGACCACGTGCCCGATCACGACGATCTGATCATCGAGCGGTTCAAGGCCGCCGGTGTCGTCACCACCGGTAAATCCAACGTGCCGGAGTTCGCGGCCGGGTCGCACACCTTCAACGAGGTCTTCGGAACGACCACCAACCCGTATGACCCCTCTCTCAGCGCGGGCGGCAGTAGCGGAGGGGCCGCCGCAGCTCTGGCCGCACGCATCCAGGCCATTAGCGACGGCAGCGACATGGGCGGCTCGCTGCGCATTCCCGCCTCTTTTTGCAACGTGGTGGGATTCCGGCCGTCGCTCGGCGTGGTCCCCCTGCAGCCGAGCCGTAACGCCTGGAGCTGGCTCTCTCGCAGCGGTCCCTTGGCCCGGGAGGTGACCGATATTGCCCTGGCCATGTCGGTGATTGCGGGACCAGACGCCGCTACACCGTATTTCAACCCGGTGCCGGCACACCGGTTTCTTGAGCCGCTGCAGCGCGATCTCACAGGGCTCGTCATCGGCTGGTCCGACGACTTCGGTCTGGGAATTCCGGTGCAGAAAGAGGTGCTGCGCGTGCTGCATCAGCAGCTGCAGGTGTTCGAAGACCTCGGCGCGACAGTGGAGCAGGCGGCCCCTGATCTGCGTGACGCCGATGAGGTGTTCAGCACAGTGCGCGCGTTCGACTTTGCCTTGTCCTACGGCGATCTTGTGGCCCGGCACGGCGACAAGATTAAACCCGAGGTGCGCTGGAATGTGGAGCGCGGCCTTGCTCTGAACGGAGCCGACGTCGTCTCGGCCGCGCTGGCCCGCACCCGGTTAGCGCAAAAGACTCGTATCTTCTTCGCCCGCTACGACGTTTTCGCGAGTCCGGCCGCCCAGCTGCTTCCCTTCGATGCCGCCCTGCGGTATCCGACCGAGATCGACGGCGTGCCGTTTGAGAACTACCTTGAGTGGATGCGTTCCGCCTGCGTCGTTTCTGCGACCGGGCTTCCCGCGCTTTGCGTGCCAGCGGGTTTCAGCGAGTCCGGTCTGCCGGTCGGATTACAGCTGGTCATGGACCACGGGCAGGATGTCGAGCTGCTGCAGGTGGGGTACAGCTTCGAACAGGCCACCCGCTATGCGTGGCAGGCTCCCGATCTGCGCGACATAGGTAGCTGAGATGCGTCGTCGACGTTCAGATTCGCGCGGGTTGCAGCACTCGTCCGCCTCGTTTGAAAGCCTCGAGCAGCAGACTGACATCAATCGATTTGGTGTGAGCAACCCAAGGCGCGGACGTCACGCAGGCATAGAGGGCAGCTTGGTCCTTCGCCGTGACATTCGCTACGATCTGGTAGTCGCCGGCGACCGCGGCTGCGTACCTCACCAGCGGCGAGGCCGCGAGCTCTCGCCCGACCGCCTCGACGTTCTTCGGGTCGCTGCGGATCCACAAAAACGCTTCGACGGGAAGGCCGACACTCGCCGGTTCAACGACCGCCCGAATGTAAACATGGTTGTTCTGCAGCAGCCATTCCGTGCGGCGGCGGGCCGTGGCGTTGGACACCCCAGTCAGGCGGGCCAACCGTTCGCAGGACACCCGCCCGTCTCGGCAAAGCGCCTCCACGATCTCGTTGTCGACCCGGCTCAGCCGCTGCGGCTCCTGCAGACTCCACGTGTCCGTCGTTACACCGGCCCGCAGGGCATCAGCTTCGACCTCCGTCAGCAAGTCAGGCTGCCAGCCGCGGATGGTGCGGAAGTAGCGCATCACGGGGTAGCTGACTGCGCGCACCAAACCGACCGTACCGGGGATCTCGTCCGTGAGCAGTGCCGGCATCAGCTCGGCCTCGGTCAGCACTTCGACGACACAGTCCACGCCGCCGGTCATCGTGTACGAGAAGGTCGAATCGCGACGCTGCGCCAGTGCGTTCGCGGTAGCGCGCGTGGTGCCCGGCGCGGTCTGAACGCGGATGATCACCGAGGTGGATTGTGGGCGGAGTCCGGCCACCTGCACCAGCCGGGCTTCGATCAGTTCACTGCCCCGGCGGGCGACAGTGCGCTCCGGTTCGCCGAGCACGACGGCGATTTGGCTCCAAGAGCTGCGCCCGTCGAACTGCAGCGCGGCCGCAATCCGCCGCTCCAAGGGATCCAGTAGCCGCACAATCCATCCTTGCTCGTACGCCGTTCCTTGAAAATACAAGGATTTCCTTAGCGCCGAACTTATCATCACTCACTGCCCCACCCGCATTCCAGCACTGGAGCACTTATGATTACATCCCTACCCGGTGACCCTGACTCAACCGACATCCTTGCCATTGCCAACCTGCCAATCCTGTGGATTTTGGCTGTCGGCGTGTTCGCCGCCATCATCCTGCAAACGGTCGTGTACATACGTGCGGCCCGGATCGCCGCGCCGGCGGCCGGCATCAGCTCGGCCGAACTGAAAACCTCGTTCCGCGCCGGCGCCGTGGCCGCAATTGGCCCCTCCCTGGCGGTAGTGCTCGTCAGTGTGGCCCTGCTCAGCCTGTTCGGAACCCCGGCTGTGCTAGTGCGCGTCGGTCTGGTCGGGTCGGCTGCCACCGAGACTGCTTCGGCCAGTATTGCCGCCAGTACCATGGGAGCAGCCCTTGGCGACGCGAGCTACACCCAGAGCGTGTTCGCCGTCGCATTTATGGCGATGAGCCTCTCCGGCGCCATGTGGATGATCGCCACCCTGGTGTTGACCCCGCTGCTTAAACGCGGCGACTCTCGGCTGCGCAGCGTGAACCCCACCCTGATGGCCATCATCCCCGCTGCCGCGCTCCTCGGAGCGTTCGCGAGCCTCGGCATCGGCGAGCTCGGCAAAACCCCCGTGCACATCCTGACCGTTGTCACCTCGGCCGCGGTGATGGGCGCCTGCCTGTTCCTGGCACGCCGCTTCAACTTGGGCTGGCTACGCGAATGGGGGCTCGGCTTCTCCATCGTGATCGGCCTCATCGTCGCATACACCGCCCACACCACCGGCCTCGCACCGGTCGCCTGAACCAACATCGAGAAAGGCCAGCATGTCCTCCACAACAGTGATCACCACGCCGTCCGCCGATTTGGCGACCTTCGACCGCACAACGAGCCGCTGGGGTCGGTCCACCATGATCGCCGCACTGGTCATGTCACTCGCCGCGCCGCTCTACCTGGTGCTTTTCGCCGACCTTGGCATCACGCAGACACAGGTCTGGATCGCGTTCCTCGCCGTTGCCGCCGTGTTCTCGGTGCTGTGGGTGGTCGAACCGATCACCTACTACCCGATCCTTGGTCCCGCGGCAATGTATCAGGCGTTCATGATCGGCAACATCGCCAACAAGCTGCTCCCCTCTGCACTGGTCGCCCAAGCGGCCATCGGCGCTAAGGCTGGCACCAAGCGCGGCGAATTCTCAGCCCTGATGGCCATCTGCGGCGCCGCGATGGTGCACGTGTTCTTCATGCTGGTGTTCGTCGGTCTATTCGGCTCTTGGCTGGTCAACATCGTGCCAGCCGACGTCACCGACGTCGCGCGCCTGTACATCTTCCCCAGCATCATCGGCGGGGTCATCGTGCAGCTCGTGGTGTCATTGAAACAACCTCGCGTCACGCTTATTGCCATCGGCACAGCCGCGTTCGTCTTCTTTGTGCTCGTGCCCGCCGTCCCCAGTGTCGCAAACCTCGCCACCGGAATTACCGTCGTCACCACCGCCGTGCTGGCCTGGTTCCTTCGCAGCAAGCCCCGTTCCGACTCCACGAAAGAGATCTCATGACCGTGACCCTACTTCCGACTGATGACACCACGACCCGCACGATGCAGGAGCTGTACCGGCACCTGCACGCGCATCCGGAACTGTCCATGCAGGAGACCGAGACCTGTGCGTTCCTCACCCGGCGCCTTGACGATCTCGGGCTCGAGACCTTCCGCTGCGGCGGGACCGGCGTCGTCGGTATCCTGCGCAACGGCGCCGGTCCCACGGTCGCCTACCGCGCCGACATCGACGGCCTGCCTATCCAGGAAGAGACCGAACTCGACTACGCGAGCACCGCCCGCGGCACCCTGGCCGACGGCACCGACGTGCCTGCGATGCACGGGTGTGGCCACGACACTCACATGACAGTCGCGTTGACACTGGCCGAGCACCTCGTCACCCACCCGTCCGCTTGGGCAGGCACCGTGGTGTTCATCTTCCAACCCGGGGAAGAGACCGGGGCGGGAGCGGTAGCCATGCTCGCCGACGGGCTGTGGGACCGCGCCCCCCGCCCCGAGATCGTCTTCGGCCAGCACGTATGGCCCGGCCTCGCTGGCACCGTCGACATCAGCAGCGGCGTGGCGATGGCGATGGCTGATTCCTGGAAGGTGACCGTGCACGGCCGTCAGGCCCACGGCTCCCAGCCCGATCAGTCGATCGACCCGATCGTGATCGGCGCTCACATGGTCGTGCGTCTGCAGACCGTCGTGTCGCGAGAGGTGCACCCGATGAAGGCCGCTGTGGTCACGGTCGGCACCTTCCACGGCGGACTCAAGGAAAACATCATCCCCGCCACTGCTGAGTTCACTGTAAACGTGCGCACTTTTGACGTCGAAGTGCGGACCCGCGTACTGGATTCGCTGCGCCGCATCATCGCGGCCGAAGCACAAGCATCCGGAGCCCCCGATCCGATGATCGAGGTGCTCTCCACATTCCCCCGCTGCTACAACGACCCGGCGGCTACCCAACAACTGATCGCTGCGCTCAGCGGCGCCCTCGGAGCGAACGGCGTAAAAGAGGTTCCGCCAGTGATGGGAAGTGAGGACTTCGGACTGCTTGCCGAGGCCATCGGCGTACCCTCGGTGTATTGGATGTTCGGCGGCTATTCCCAGCAAACCATCGACGCAACCGAATCCGTCGCCGGCAACCACTCCCCACATTTCGCCCCCGACTCCGAGCCGGCCTTGGCAGCCGGGCTCACCGCCGCCCTCACCGCCATACTGTCGCGGGTCGGCACGCCGGGCGGCGCCGCATGAACACCTCAACAGCCCGACTCTCGGTCAACGGACCCCGACTGGTCGCTGACCTCAAAGCACTCGGCAGCATCGGATGCGGGCCGGGCGGCGGCCTGGATCGCACTTCCTTCTCGGCAGCGGATAGCGAGGGTCGCGCATGGCTGCTCGGGCGCTGCGCCGAAGCCGGTCTCAGGGCGGAAGTGGACGGCATCGGGAACATCGTCGTATCGCCCGACTACGATGCCCGGACTGCGGCCCAGCCCGCCGTGTGGTCCGGGTCGCACATCGACACCGTGCCAAACGGGGGCGCATTCGACGGGGCGCTCGGTGTGCTCGCCGCGCTGGAATGCCTGCGCCGCATCCAAGAGGAACGCCCAGCCCTAGACCGGCCGGTGCGGGCGGTCATGTTCACAGACGAGGAGGGCAACTACGCCCATCTGTTCGGGTCGAGCGCACTCGCACGAGGATTTTCCCGCACCGAGCTGGAGTCGCTCACCGGTCGAGACGGCGACCGGTTCGCTGACACCTTCGTGGCCACCGGCGGAGACCTCGATGCGGCCACGGCGACCAAGCTGGACCCCGCTACGCTGCACGCCACGGTGGAGTTGCACATCGAGCAGGGACCGACGCTCGAGCAGCTCGGGCACGACATCGGCGTGGTCACCGGCATCGTGGCGCTCGGCGGCGGCGTGGTGTCGTTCCGAGGCCGGGCCGACCATGCCGGCACCACCCCGATGAACCAGCGCCGCGACGCCCTCACTGCCGCCGGCGCGCTGCTCGTGGCGTTGCCCGAAGTGGCCTCAAGCGTTAGCGAGCGTGCCGTCGTCACCTCGGGAATCGTGACGGTCGAGCCGGGAAGCGCCAACGTGATCCCAGGGCTGGCCCGGGTTACGGTGGATTTTCGGGAAGCGGAGACGGATCTGGTTGACGCCCTGCAAACGACCATCGTGGATGTGGCCCGGGAGATTGCGCTGCGCTACGGGGTGCAAGTGGAGTTCGATTTTGAGGTCACGATCCCGCCGGTTCGGCTCGACGCCAGCATTCAGGCGACCATCGAGGCCGCGGCCGCCGCGCGTGAGTTGTTGTACAGCTCGCTGCCGTCCGGGGCTGGCCATGACTCGCAAAACATGGCTCAGCTGGCGCCGACGGGCATGATCTTCGTGCCGAGCATCGACGGACGCAGCCACTGTCCGGAGGAGAACACTGCGTGGATCGACGTGGAGAACGGCGCGAATGTGCTGCTCGACACCCTGCTGAGCCTCGCCCGCGACTGATGGTTCCGCCCCGCGCCTTCAAGGTGGCCAGCGAGAAGTGCTCCCGGGATTCTATCGGCCAACATGTGGTTCTCGAGCTGACCCAGCGCGACGCACCCCAGGAGTACATTTCCGCCGTTCAATAAAAAAAGGCAGTCAAACAGGATTCACGCGTTCCGGAGAAGAAATGGGTGATGCCTCTTTTCGAGATGATGTTTTTCCCTGGAACGTGCCTACGCAGGACCGATCAGAATGCTAGCCGACCATACATGTTCGTGACATTGAGGGGAGTCACATGATTGGACACCAAGGGGCAAGCCACGATTCGCCATCACGTTTGGTTAGGCATTCCGGTGACCATTGATATGTCCCGCAGGTATAGAACGCAGCCTCGGAATCCCGCCTCCGCGCCACGTTCTCGTCGCGGTCGCTGACGTCGTCGTCTGCCTTCGCAGGCGGTTCGGCCGGCCAAGCCGTCTGGCGCGTCGGCCGATCACGCTCCAGCCGCGTCCACCCAGTCGCGGAGGCGCTGGCGGGCGTCACCGAATTCGCGGAGCCATCCGAACGGGGCCGAGCAGTGCTGGGCGGGGTCGTAGGCGCGAGCCCGTGCAGATGCACGGCAGAGAGTTCTCAGACGAGTTAGGAGTCCCGGTGCCAGAACGGCGGCACAACGGATGCCGGCAGCCCGTAGGTGCGTCGAAGACACTTCACGCACGATCCATTCGGCCTCGGCATCTTCGGCGTTGAGGAGGCTTCTGCCAACTTGTTGGGGTGCTGCTAGTGCGTTTGTGCCTCGCCGCAGTCGACCAGTCGACCAGTCGAATAGATTTGTAACTATCCGTGCCGCCGGGGCTCAGCCGGAATCGCGCCCAAAAGAATAGGTGAGCGAGCAGGTAAATCAAATAGAATCCAAAAAGTCCCAGTAAATCTTGCGATCTACCAGCACTTTTTTGTCTCGTCGGGCTGACGTGATTCGAACACGCGACCCCTTGCAGAATCGGGGCGATTCTGGCCGTGACCGAATGTCTCGGGAACTCGCGGATTCCCTTGATCTTGCAGGGAACCGGGCGGTTAACTTCATCTGAGCGTACGCGTCCATGTTCGGTCGGTCACGGTTGATTTAGGTGGGTCAATGGTGGGCATCCCACCATTGATTGGTCCGACCGCGTCGAGCGCTCTCGTCTGGCCATGGAACTCGAATCTCAGTGCCGTTCGATCATTGCATCGGAGGCAGGCACAGCGTGCTGCCGCTAGACCCCTGGGGCAGGATTCGCGACGAGTGACCTGATGAGCGCAGTTAGTCGGTCCGCTGGTACGCCCGAGTGGGCCACGACATGGCTCTGGCGTGCCGAGTCCGCCAGGGCATGCAGGGTTCGAGCGGCGTCGAGTCCGCCAGGGCATGCAGGGTTCGAGCGGCGTCGAGTCTCGTTCGGGATACGGGAGGAGTTCCAATCTTCCAGCCACCGATCTGGTCGACTGGATACTCGAACGCGATCGACAGGAGGTTGTAGAGATCGGTGATGTCCTGGGGCGCGTGGCGTGACTGTGCGGCATAGGCCTTGAAAAGGAGGGCGAGCTCGACCGGGGGCACGCGGACCTCGAAATCAAGCCGCGTTCCGTCCGTCAACAAGACGCCAACATCGAGGACGATCGGATCAACGCGGTGAGCAACAGACTCGCCATGTGGCCGCCGATGATGCGCACATCGCCGATCCGTTTTGTGATCTCGGCAACGTCGGCGAGAGCGCGGAAGGCCGCGTCGTCCACGTTCGATGTAGCGACGGTCTTGATCCGACGCCTGATCACGGGAGCCAACCCGCCAGAACCGCTCGCCGGATTCTCTCGACAGCGTCGGCCGCGTCGGGACCCCCCGTCCGCTGCACATCCCACGCCACGAGGACCGGGTCGGCTATCCAGCCGGACCCCGTCGACGTCCAGGCACGGGCGGTCGACCAGATCGTGGGATCAGCTGGAACCACACATTCAAGGGTGGCGTTCTCTCGCGTGGTTTCGGAAAAACCGAATTGGGCCAGGTCAAGGCCTGTTTGCGCGTAAACGACCGCGCGGCGGCCCATGCGCCACGGAGCTATCAGATCAGCGGCCGGGTCCCCTGACAGGAGGACGTCCAACTCGGCGGCAGCGTCCTGAGCAGCTTGCGCCTGCCGCGTGATGGAGCCCAGCCCCATCCAGTAGCTGGTAATGCCTTGCGGCCCCGGATATTTCGTTAGGAATTGCTCCCACAATGCGTCGGGCCGCAGTGCGTGCCAGCCGCCCGTTTCGCGAGTCACCGCAGTGTCCAGCGCGCGGAGTGCGTTGGAAATGGCTACCTGCGACACGCCGCACTCAGTGGCGAGATCGATCTGGGTTCGCGGTCGCGGCGTCCGAAGGAGCACCCGGAACAGAGCGAACCGCCCCCACGCGACTCGCCCACGTGCCGGCGCAGGTCTACGGGATGGTGCGAGCCCCCTGAGCAGTCCGTATTCCACGCGCTCACCGGCAAGAAAAACGACACGATCCTGCACAGACACGACAGAAACCGTGGGGTCGAGTGAGGCCGCCTCGGCCAATCCTGCAGTCGCCACCACGCGTAGATCAGTCACCCCAACCGATCGAAGCATCACCGGTCTTCACAATTTCTCTGGCTAAGGCAGGAATCACTGCGCAAGCGCGAGAAATTGATGGCGAGTTCACCGTATTGCAGGGTTCAGGGGCCCGGCCGATGTGGGTAGGAAAGCGGCACGGCTATGGGGGATTGCACGCAAAGCTCCTCGGTGACGGGTCTATTGTCGTTGACTCGTCCGGAACGGCGATGTTCACTCGAGACGTGGCTTTCGCGTCGCCGTCGGCCGCCGGGGCCGTGATTACCGGGCGAGCGTGCAACGGTCGCACAGCGTGGCTGAGCACGGAAGCCGGCGAAACATTCGGGCATTGGCAGAGTCGCGGCCTCGGTGATGGGCAGTTAGCCGGTGTCTGAGCCCACGCCCTCGAAGAGCCAGTTTCTTGTCTACCGGGATGAATCCGGCCAGGCGCGCATCGATGTCCGCTTCGATGGAGACACGGTGTGGCTCACGCAGGCGCAGCTTGCCGAGCTTTTCAACACTTCCCAACAAAACGTCAGCCTGCATATCAGGAATATTTACGAAGAGGATGAACTGACCCCAACGGCAACTCACAAGGAATACTTGTCGGTTCGCAGCGAAGGAACCCGCGACGTGTCCCGCAAGCGCGCGCACTACAACCTCGACATGATCATCTCGGTCGGCTACCGGGTGCGGTCGAAGACAGCCACGGCCGTTCGGGTCTGGGCGACCCAGCGGCTGCGTGAGTACATCGTAAAGGGGTTCGTTCTCGACGATGAGCGGTTGAAGAACCCCGATGTCCCCTTTGATTACTTCGATGAGCTGCTGCGGCGTATCCAGGACATCCGAACTTCGGAGCGGCGCTTTTACTAGAAGATCACCGACGTATACGCGACGTCCGTTGACTACGACAACGACGCCGCCGTGACCCAGACGTTCTATGGCACGGTGCAGAACAAATTGCATTGGGCGATCACCGGTCAGACAGCGGCCGAAGTGGTGCAGTCACGGGCGGATGCGACGAAGCCGAACATGGGGCTCGCCAGCTGGCGCAAGCCACGCATTCACAAGTCCGATGTGTCGATCGCGAAGAATTACTACACCGAACCAGAGTTGTCTGCCCTGCAGAACTTGACCGAGCAGTACCTGGTCTTCGCTGCCGGGCAGGCCGAGCGGCGCGTTCCGATGCGCATGGCTGACTGGGTGAGCAAACTCGACGGGTTTCTGACTCTGAATGATCGCGAGATTTTGCGGGATGCAGGTCGGGTCGGGCATGATCTCGCCGTCGCGCACGCAGTACGCGAGTTCGACGCGTTCAAGCGCCTCGACTCTGCCAGTGCGATTTCGGATTTCGACGAGTTCAGCAAGCGGATGATTGAAGGAGGCACGCCGCCGAAAACGGGGGATAGATAGTTGGGGGACAAAACGTGAGCGTCAGGCAGGTCGAAAGAAAAACTCAAGAGCGCGTCGTCGAGCTCTTTCAGGCGCGAGGCTACGAGTGCGCCGGTAATTGGGATCAGCGCGGGGGACCTCTCACATCGATGTTGACTATCTGCAACAGAAAATTCAGTCCCGCGTCTACGACGTGCGTCAGTATTGGCCAAGGTTAAAGCAACGCCGTGAAGACTCCGTTCTTGCGCCATGACGGGAAGCACGCTCGTTCTGGCGGCAAAACCGCTGCGGAACGCACAGTTCGCGTGCGGCGGCGAGTCGCCGGATCCCAGGATTTGAACCTGCGACACTGCGACTCTGGGTCCAATGATCACTCGATCAGCTTGCTGGGATGAATCCAGCGGTTAAACACCTTTTGATCAGGCCAAATATGCGCAATCGACAAATCTGAACGAGGATAAAATGCGCGAATTAGACTCCAAAACTGGGCGAAAATGCCCAAATTCGCGCCCATAAACAATGGGTGAACAATGGCTTTGCAAGTTTTTAAACGAAAAGAGTCCTGATAAACCTAGGTTTATCAGGACTCTTGTGGGGCTGACAGGATTTGAACCTGCGACCCCTTGGAGGTTTTAGCCTAAATTCTGTCATTGCCGAAAGTTCCCGAAAACCCGCGGATTCCCTTGTGTTTACAGGGAACCGGGCGGTTCGCTGCTTCCAATTGTAGTCGGGCTTACCCGGTCATCCAGGGTTCAATCTGATGGGAAAATGATGGGCATCCAAGCACACGGCAAGGCTGCTGTGATCACGATCCGCTACCTCTATTGCGGCGACAGTCGAGCCGACGGCTCTAGGTCTAGTTAGAATTTTATTAAGTGTTCGCACGCAGCAAATACGTATACGTAATCAGTGCGTGTAGCATCGGTATCATGAAATATCCTGCGCTCGCCGCTCTACTGAAGGCTGGTCGCCAAGCTAAGGGTTTGGATCAATCGGCCGTCGCGAAGCATCTCGACCTCGGGCAACAGGCAGTCAGTACTTGGGAGCGTGGGATGTCTCGGCCGCGACCGAATCAGCTTGCACTTCTCGCGGAGTTCCTTGGGCTTGATGCGGCAGCGTTGCGATCTGCCGGATCTTACGACGATCCATTGGCGCCGGCTGGCCAACCACGACTGCGACTGCTGCCCTTCGAGCAGCTGAGTGATGAGGCATTCGAAGCTTTCGTCCGAGATCTAATACGAGGGCTGCACCCGTCCTGGCAGGTCACCCGCAATGGTTCAACGGGTTTCAAGCAGTACGGAGTCGACGTTTTCGCGGACGATGGCAAGAGCCGCATCGGCGTGCAATGTAAGCACGAGCAGACCTTCGGGCCGAGCGACGTACGGGAAGCCGTAGCCGCTGTTCTCCCAAAAGCCAACATCAGCTCGGCCATCTTGGCACTCAGCCGCCCGACCGCAACTCCGAACGCGCGCATCGAAACGGGCAAGCATGACGGATGGGAACTTTGGGACGGAGAGGATTTGGCGTCGAGGGTGCGGGACCTTCCAATGGATCGCCAACTCCGCCTGATCAACGCTTACTTTCCGCGTCTGCGGGAGGACTTCCTCGGGGTGCGTGATCCATCGCCCTGGCAAGAAGTAGCCGACTTCGACATTTCGCTCGCAGGTCGACTCGCCTACGACCGCGACTTCGAGCTGACGGGGCGGGATGAGGAGTTCGCACGGCTCGAGCAACTCGTGAGCGAGCACCAGCCGCTCGTCCTCGTGGTCGGCCGGGGCGGAATAGGTAAGAGTCGATTGCTCGTTGAGATGGCGAGAGCCGAGACAGCACGGGAAGTAAGATTCGCAGCAAAGGGGGGCATCGCTCCTGACTCGTATGAACTCTTGCCGACGGGTGCACCCATCGTGGTGATCGATGATGCCATGGATCCCGACGCACATTTCAACGCAGTGGTAGCCGGCGTTCGGCAGGCACGCCCAGACGCCACAGTGGTTCTCTCTATTCGCCCCAACGCGGCCGAAGCTATGCAGGCTAGCCTCGGACTCGCCCAGGCAGACGCGGAGAAGATCACCGTGGAAGTAGGTGACCTCGCGTCTGAGGCCGCCGAGGATCTCGCACGGACAGCACTCGACGACGATTCCGACGAATCCATCACAGAAGTGCTCGCGGCCATCGGCTACGACTGCCCACTGCTCATCGTTCTCGGCGCCCATCTTGTTCGCGCCGGCAACCTGTCAACTCATGAGCTCACTTCCAATGCAGAACTGAAAAGCCATATCCTCACGCACTTCGCCGACGTCATTGTCGCCGGCCCAGGGGATGCCGTCCGCAATGCATCACTCGTCGCGATCGCGACCGTGCAGCCGGCGCGCCTCGAGGAGCCTGACTTCCTCGAGGCTCTTACCGGGCTCAGCGGCCTGGCACCCCATGAACTGATGCAGACGATCGACGTTCTAGAGGACCTTGGAGTAGTCCTGCGACGCGGACAGTCCGTGCGCGTAGTGCCTGATCTGCTCGGTGAAGCTTTGCTCGAGCGCGCCCTCGTAAGCAGGTCTGGCGCCGACAACAAGTTCGCCGACCACGTCGCCCAGACGGTCCACGGCAACGCCCTCGCAAACGCAATTCGCAGCGTTAGCATGATCGATTTCCATCGACGCACTATTTCTGATTCCCATCTCGCCGAGGTGCTTTGGACCTCGCTGATCGACTCTGCACTCCTCCTTCCGAACTCAGAACGAGTAACGATGGCAAACGGTGTTGAAGCAGTCGCGGCCGTGCATCCAGGTCCGGCACTCGATCTGGCAGAACAGATCATCAACAATCCCGCTGCCGACGAACGTGATCCCTTGAGTGGCCTTTGGGGAGGCGAGAGGTTTCGAACTGCGCACGACACCGAGCGCTCACTTTCCCAGCTCATTCGGAATGCCTGCTACAGCCTCGACCAGATGTCCCGCGGCATGCGATTGCTCCTCAGCATTGGTCTAACCGACGCCCGCCCAGAGAACCAGAATCCATCGCACTCCCTCCGGCTGCTTCGCGAGATGGGGGAATACAGCCCCGACAAACCCCTTGCCTACAACCGTGCGTTTGTTGCGGCCCTCGGCTCGTGGCTTGCTGACGAATCGCTTGCAGCGGCCAGAGGGACGATCATCTCTCTGCTGAAGCCCGCCTTGGCACGTGAAATCACCGTGACACGGTCGAAGCAAATGACTCTTCAGATCACGCGAATGAACGTAAACCTGGATAATACCGCCGACGTTCGCAGTATGGCCATCGAGTTGGCCATCAGGCACATCGAGGACGCCGACCTCAGAGCAGCTATCAGCGCTGTCGGCGTGCTCGAGGAAGCCTTGCGCGCACAGGATCGCGACGACCCGGTGACCGAAGAGTTTGAGCGAGTCTCTCGTGCGCTTCGGGCCGCGTTCTCGAATATTGAAGTATCGCCGACAGTAAGGCTCTCCGCATTTCGCGCACTTAATTGGTATGCCACCTATGGGCGAGGGGATCGACGCGCGTTTGTGCGCGAACTTCGACGTGATGTTGCGATAGACAATGACTATCTTGCGACCAAACTCATCCGAGGTGGCGGATGGGGGCTCGACAATGACGAGGACAACGACTCCTATGAGAAGAACGCCGCAGAGGTCGCGGTGAGCCGCTACGAGCGCTCCCAAGCTATCGCCAAACAAACTATCCAACGCGTGATATCAGCGTGGTCTAAGGGCGGCACGGACCAAGAACTAGTCGATCACCTGTTGGCTCTGATGCGCAGAGAGAGCCACACCACGGGGCGTGTCGAGGCAGCCGACCGCCTCCTCATTGGGCTTTTCGACGCTCGCCCGGGTCTAGCAAGATTTGCGCTTTCGTCGATCTGTCTCGGAGACGAACCCGAAATGATGGTCCAACGGGTCGCGCTGATTACGCTCGTCGCTCACGAAGACCCGGCCGCAGTGGATACAGCGGCAACCCTCATCGCCCTAGGCCCGGACGGCGCCGCAGTAGTGGCTTCTGCGACGATTGCGATTAACGGCACGCTCACTCCTACCGCGCGCTCCGTCATACGCGAGCTCTGTCAACTCGACAATGCACGCGTTAGTGAGCGGCTGCTCACTGCCGCGCGATGGTGGGACCAGACAGAACGCGGGCTCGCACTCGAAGTCATCGAGCAATCGCAAGTCGAATCCAGCCCGGAAGTGGCTGAGGATGTCGCTGAACTGCTCGCAGATGGACGGATCGTAGATTGGACAGCTCTGCAATCCGCCGACCGGCAAGAACTTCTCCGCCGATTCGCTGTTACGCCGAGACTCGCTTCATACGCCTTCGGACGACTGCTCAACGAGCAGATCACAATCGACGCGTTCTCGGTGCTCCGCTTTCTACAATCGCGCATCACGCGGTCCGAGACCGAAGGACGTGACTACGAAGCGATTCCTTTCGATTGGGACGACCGTCTCAACTTCCGTGCTAGCTCAGATTTCGGCGCGGTGTTAAGTGATCTCGCGGAGTGGCTCACGCAACCCGGTTCATGGCAGCGCGTAATGCACGGAACTGCTCTTTTCAAGCAGATTGTGGGCAGGTTCGATGAAGAAGTGCTAACGCTAATCCTGAGCCTGATGAGAAGTGGAACCGACAGAGAAGTTGATCTCGCCGCCAGCCTCCTTGGACAAGCCGAACGCACACTCGTGCTTAGCGAGCCACAGTTCGTAGAGCAGGCATTGACGATCGCCCAAGCGCTCAACTTGGAACTCGCCGAACGGATCATTCAAGCGCTCCACAGGGCGGCCGCGTACGGGTGGGGATCCCGCAAAGTCGGAGTAGACAACCCCGAAGAGCTAGCGCTGATTAGAGGGGCAGAAGCACTCGCGGACAAACTTCCCGCCGGGACCCCGTTGCACGAGTTCTACGTGACAGTGGCAGAATATGCTCGCTCGCGAATGAATTCCGAGCGCGCACGCGACGCACAGCTTTACGAGCGTCGGCGCTGGTGAATACAACCGGTTGCAAGTCCGTCCACGATGGCGATGCTTGACGTGCGCTGTCGGCATACGACTTTAGAGAGTCATAGAAGATGGCTGTCAATTCGGATCAGCCGAACCCGCATTCTCGGCGAACGCAGCTAGGGCGTGTCCCGTAACTGGTCTACCACATTGTGATGGCCCGAAACCCTATGATGGCATCGCTCATCGAGACCCCCGTTCTACTCGGAGGAATTTCCTTCCGTCGATTACTAGCGCGGATCTGTCGTAGGCATTGGAGGTCGCGACCGTCTCCACCGAGCGTCGGATCATCAAGATCCTCCTCGTGCCAGCACGAAATCACGGATCCGTTGAGCAGCCTCATCCGCGTCCGGGCAACCCGTCCGCCTGACATCCCACGCCGCGATGACCGGATCGACGGTCGGCGTGGTGGTTTGTTGTGAACACGAGGCTGCTGTTGCCCAAATCGTTTGGTCGGCCGGCACGGTAAACGTGAGCGTGGCACGCGCAGCAGTGGTTTGCGCGAAGCCAAGCTTGCTCAGGGCGGTGCTGGTCATATTGCCCTGAACCGAAAGCTGGTGGGCGTGACCGTTGGTGTAATCGACCGATAGAAGCAGAAAAGGCCAGCCCTGCAAAGTGCGGAACTGGCCTTTGACCTGATATTTCATCCGTAGGGCTAGTTCCCGAAAACCCGCGGATTCCCTTGTGTTTACAGGGAACCGGGCGGTTCGCTGCTTCCAATTGTACGTCATCATTTTGGGTCATTTAGTGATGAATGTGATGGGTAAATGATGACCTTGTGAACCGCTTTTGGCGGGCGCACAGTCGTGGAATGACCGCGGCCCTGACGCGGTCCATGACGCTGACCGGCGCACCGCGCATCGCCTCGGCAGCCGAGTTGCAAACCCCGCCCACGCGCTCGTTGCCGGCCGAGCCGTTTCATGAAAGAAGCCCTGGTTCGCCGCCACTGGAGAGAACACCGAGCTCGGGCAACACGTTATCTAAACTTGTCCTAGTACGAGCGAAAGGAACCACCATGAGCATGGAAGGCGCGGCCTGGAGCTCGCTGCACAAGATCTCGCGTGCCAGGGACGGCAAGCACGGCTTCTCCCGTGAGTCCGTGAGGCGGATCATGACGTTCGCGGTGCCCTACCGGTCCAAGCTGCTGATCTTCATCACCCTCTCCACCGTGGGAGCTTTCCTCGCGGTCGCGACGCCGGTACTCGCCGGCCAGGTGGTCGACGTCATCGTCGCCCAGGGCGCGGTCAGCACGATTGTGTGGCTCGCCGTCGTCATCGCGCTCGTGGCAGTGGCCGACGCCGCCGTGTCACTCGTGACGCGCTGGTACTCGGCGAGGATCGGCGAAGGCGTGATTTTGGACCTCCGTACCTCCGTCTTCAATCACGTGCAGAAGATGCCGATCGCGTTCTTCACCCGCACACGAACGGGCGCGCTCGTGAGCCGCCTCAACAACGATGTGATCGGCGCTCAGCAGGCCTTCAGCGGCACGCTGTCCGGCGTGGTCACGAACGTCGTGGCGCTGATCCTCACCCTGATCGTCATGCTCAGCACGTCCTGGCTCGTGACGGTTCTCGCCGTGATCATGCTCCCCATCTTCCTGGTACCCGCCCGCCGCATGGGGAGCCGCCTCGCCGCGCTCCGCCGCGAGGCCGCCGATCACAATTCCGCCATGAGCACGCAGATGACCGAGCGCTTCTCAGCGCCCGGCGCCACCCTCGTCAAGCTGTTCGGCCGGCCCGACGAGGAGGCCGAGGAGTTCCGCGTCCGCGCCGCCCGTGTCCGCGACATCGGGGTGCGCGCCGCAATGCTGCAGTTCGTCTTCTACACCGCACTGATGCTCGTCTCCGCTCTCGCCCTCGCGCTCGTGTACGGGCTCGGCGGCGCCCTCGCACTAGCCGGTCAGCTCAATACCGGAGACGTGGTCACCCTGGCGCTTCTCCTCACCCGCCTCTACGCGCCGCTCACCGGCCTCGCAAACGCACGGGTGGAGATCATGAGCGCGGTGGTCAGCTTCGAGCGCGTCTTCGAGGTGCTCGACCTTGACCCGCTCATCAAGGAGAAGCCCGATGCCGTCGCCGTGCCCGAAGGCCCGGTGTCCGTCGAGTTCGACAACGTGCGCTTCGCCTACCCGTCCGCAGACAAGGTATCTCTCGCGTCTCTCGAGGAGGTTTCCACATTGGACACCCGCGGCGGCGAGGAGGTGCTGCACGGCGTGTCCTTCAGGATCGAGCCGGGTCAGACCGTTGCCCTCGTTGGTTCGTCCGGTGCCGGCAAATCCACGATCGCGCAGCTCCTCTCGCGCCTGTACGACGTCGACAGCGGCGCCGTGCGCCTCGCGGGAACGGATGTCCGCGATGTCACGTTCGCCTCCATGCGGCACACCCTGGGCATGGTGACGCAAGACGGCCACCTGTTCCACGAGACCATCCTCTCCAATCTGCGCCTCGCGAGGCCGGAAGCGTCCGACGATGAGGTGTGGGACGCCGTCCGCCGTGCGCGGCTCGAGCCTCTCATTCGGTCCCTGCCCGACCAGCTGAACACCATGGTGGGCGAGCGTGGCTACCGATTGTCCGGGGGTGAGCGCCAGCGGATGACCATCGCGAGGCTCCTGCTCGCCCAGCCGCGCGTCGTTATCCTCGACGAGGCGACGGCGGCGCTGGACTCGACGTCTGAGGCCGCCGTGCAGGCGGCGCTCAGCGAGGCGCTCAAGGGACGGACAGCGATGGTGATCGCACACCGCCTCTCCACCATCCGCAGCGCGGACCTGATCCTCGTGGTTGAGGACGGCTCGATCGTGGAGCGAGGTACGCACGAGGAACTGCTGGCTGTAGGTGGACGATACGAGGAATTGCACCGGACCCAGTTCGCCGTACAGAAGAATGTTGCGGCGGATGCGGATGCGGATGCGGATGCGGAAGCGCTAAGCGGCTCCGGCACACTGCGCGCATCGAGCTGACCCCCTGCAATGCGCGGGGCACTTGCCGGGTGGGAGCCGTGACTGTCACCGCCCGGGCGCTGGTAATCACGGCCGCGTAACCGACTCCGGCCCGGTGGCCTCACGTCAAGCGCGGGCGGAGCGCGACGTGAGTTGGCGAAGGGTGGCTTCGATGCCGGCGGCGTTCTGCCGAGGAAAGCCGAGCAGCTCGTAAACCTTTCCCTGAACGGCTGGGACGGTGCTGTAGTCAAACGTCTCAGTAACGCGCGTAGACGTGGGCGTGAGCGGCGTGAGTTCCCAGCGCCACCGGTGTCCCGCGGGGTGACGCCACTCTACAAGCCGACCGTCTTCGATGCGCGTCACCGTGCTGGTGATGCGATACGGGACGCCGAACTGCTTCATCGCTACCGAGAATTTCGCGCCCTGGGTGAGCCGCCGCGGCCCCGACACCGTACCGCCGACGGTGCCCGAGCCGTCCAGCTCACCGTGACGGTGCGGATCAGCCACCAACGCGAAGACGTCTTCGGCCGAAGCCGGCACCTCAAAAGTGCGCGCGACTTGGCGAGGCCCTTGCTCAACCTGTTCGACCGTCATACTGCTCAGCCTAGGTGGGGGCTGTCTCTTAGACAATGTTTCCGCCCTGACGCGCTGCACGTGGGCCTTTCGGGAGCGGCGTCGATGCAACGAATTGCCGCTACGCGGGGTCGACAAGGGCGCCATCATCCTCGTCGCCCCATGACTCAACAAGCGTGATTCGCCCGCGCGAATCGCGAATCGAAAGCACGAGCGCAATGATCGCGGTCGCGATTCCGATAACGCCCAGGGGGTTCGCGATACCGATAGCGATATCCAACGCAGGCTGTGTGGGTCCGCTGATGATTGTCTGCAAACCGCGAGGTGTTGAATCTGGAAGCGTGAGTCCCAACAAGAGTCCGATAACGCCTGATGCAAGGAAAAACGCGTATGTTATCGCGCGAGTTTCGAACCCTCGACGTGCCGTGCGTCGTACCGCGAGCCCCGTGATCACCAGCAAGGCGGCAAAAATCACACCCAGCGTCGCCGCGTAGATGATGGTGAGGTCGCCACCGATCCCGAAGAGGTGGCGGCCGAAAGAGATCCACGCGGCCACCGCGATACCAGCAACCACGAGCACGCCACCCATGTGCCCTGAGCGCGAGGCACTAGGCGTCGCGCGAACTCGAATTACGCTGTACGTCATCACGCGCTCTCAATCACTGTGCTCGTTACAACCGTAGCCATGGAAGTGCTTGCGCGTGCGCACATCCACAGATGGACAAGCCCGCGAACCGCGAAGTAAATGCGACGCTATCCGACAACACACCCCTACGCCACTTGGGACTGCGGCCGGTTCGATCGACTCATCTAGCCATATTGTTCGCCGGATGATGGCTCCCGCGACGGGGAAGGCGGTCAGCAGCAAGCTGGCCATGTGGCCGCCGACCCGGACATCCTCGAGGTGCTCGGTGATGCGAACCACGTCCTCCAACGCCCGGTAGGCGGCGTCGTCGGTATTGGAGGTCGCAACCGTCTCCACCGAGCGTCGCATCATCAAGATCCTCCTCGTGCAAGCACGAAATCACGGATCCGTTGAACAGCCTCATCCGCGTCCGGGCCACCCGTCCGCCTGACATCCCACGCCGCGATGACCGGATCGACGGTCGGCGTGGTGGTTCGTTGCGAACACGAGGCTGCGGTTGCCCAAATCGTTTGGTCGGCCGGAACGGTAAACGTGAGCGTGGCACGCGCCTTAGTGGTCTGCGCGAAGCCAAGCTTGCTCAGGGCGATCCCCGACGTGGCGTAGATGACAGCACGCGTGGGCACCCGCCACGGCGCCAACTGGTCAGCTGCGGAATCTCCAGAGACTAAAACCTGCACTCCAGCGGATGCGCCGGCGGCCACAACCGCATTCGACTGGTCAGTGACAGCATCCAGCCCGTACCAGTGTGTTGTGATCCCGCCCGGGCCCGCGTACTCAGCCATGAACATATCCCAGAGCGCTAAGCGATCTGTCGCCCTCCAACCAGAAGCCGATCTGACAATAAGACCGCTGAGCGCGCTGTTTGGCTTGAACATCGCAGACTGCGTCACGCCGGCTTCCTTCGCCAGCTCGACTTGGGATCGAGGCTCCCCGTCGAGGAGGTACGCACGCATGATTGCCCAGCGACCCCACGGGTTGCGTCGACGACCAGGCACGGCCTCTGACGCATGCGCCGCCACGATCGCGTCTGGCGAGTGAATCTCCTCGCGGTCCCAGACAAGGAGTCGATCCCTGAGCGATACAACGCCCAACCGCCGATCGCGCTTCGCGGCGTCGATGAGGCCGCGGCTTGCGACGGGCACGACGACCAAGACACGCTCGTGGGCATTCTCAAGCAAATGCAGGGCGTCCCATTCATAGATCGTCTTTTGCCGCAGCTTCACTTGCACGGCGACGGTTTCGCCGTCGCGGCTCACAAGAAGGCCAACGCCCCGACGCTGGTCGGAATGCACGGACATGTCGAAACCGGCCGCGATGAGCAGGTCAACTGCGTCAGATTCAGAAATCGTCGAAGCCGGCACTGTGATCCTCATATTTTTTCTAGTGAGTAATTTCACTAAAACTACTAGTGGGTATTTTCTCTAGACGGAATCCGGCAAGATGCCGCGAGCCTGAATTTTGATCCTTTCCGTGGTCCAGTCCCGCGACGATCTCAGCCTCGACGGCGCCGGCTTGCGCGCTCAGCAGCATTCTGAATGGCGCGGTTCAAGTCGACGATCAAACGCAGTGCGGGAGCCCACTTGTTGTCCAGCAGCAATGTGTCCGAGCGGACCAACCCATTCAGAGCGACGAGGACATTCGCAATCGCCCGGGGTGATCCGCAGACCTGTCGGACGCACTCGGTGATGTCGTGCCCTTCATCGAGGGTCCGAATCATCTCGACCGTCTTCACGACAGTACGGTCAACAATTCGCACGTGAAATGCCTCCGGTTTACGAGCCCGTCTGTCGTCGTACGCTGCTTTGCGGCAGCCGGGTCCACAAAAGACGCGCGGTCGTCCGGTGCCCGCGGCCGGCGGCAGCGCCGCGCCACACGGGACGCACTGGGTCGAGGTCGTTCGTCGGATGTTGAATCTCTGCAGGTCGCTCATACTCAGGAGGAGCGCCAGGCTGCACCGTTTCGTCACCGACGAAACAGCCGGGCCCTCGATCTGCAAGAGGCGTGGCAATTCAATTGGGGGCTTCCAGTGGGGCGTGCGGGATGGTGTTTGCTGCGCAAGCTGATAACGACGATCAAAGCTGCCGGCTTTATGAACTGTGGCCGGTTAACTGTGGATCAAGGTTGAGTCAGCTCAGCTCGGAGTGCGCTTTAAGGATCGGAATATGTCCGGAGGATGGGACGCCTCAACCCGGCTCATTCCGCTCTCGCCGCCAGGGTGTTTTCCTCAATGGTCGCTTTGATTATTGGCGTCCGGTTTCAGTCACAGTAAGTCGGCGATCTCTTTCCCAGGCTGCCGCGCGACTTCGGCAATTGACCCACGGGCTACACGAGGTTGGAACGAACCCCCGAGCCAGCCCGTATCCGCCAGCGGAGCGGCCGACGCGAGCGTGTCACTGCCAACCCGATCATGTCCCACGCCGACGGAGCCGGTCCGGCTAGACCACAAGCTTGAGCGCAAGGGCGACTATCTCCGCCACCTGGCCGCCGGGCGCCGCCGAACAGGTCTCCGTTGCTAGCTGATAAGTGGCCACGTGCTTGCCCGCAGCGGATCCCTCACCCGACCTGATCACTTACTCCATCTGCGTGAGCATCTCGGGCCAGTCTGCTTTGAGCGCAGATTCCAAGGTGTCGGCGACGGCGTACAGCCCGTCTGAAAGTTCTCCTAACGGATAGGCCTCTTCGACGACACCAAAGTACTTGCAGAACTTGATGTTTACGTTCGCAGCGTTGCGCTTGACGCTTTCGTCAATGGTGGCAATCTCCGCCTCTGAAAGGGCAAGTACACGGCCGTTTTTTGCCTTCTTCTTTTCGATCGAGCGCGCCTTCATTTGGCTGTCGTTATCGAAAACGGTAAGAACGGGGATGCCGACCTCGGTGAGTACAGCATGGGTTAGGAAGAGGTCCGTTTTGCCCCCTGCCGAAGCCACTGAGATTCCATTGAGATTGAAGTCCTCGGTAAATCGGCTGGCACCGTTTAGAACAACGGCATCATCTGGTCCCTCGCAGAGGACCACCGCCGATGCAAATAGTGCTTCACGTAAGTCCTTTAGAATCACGTTGGACCAGGTCGAGTTGATGTTCCAAGTCTGGGACTGCTGCCCTGCTCCAGACGCGGCTACGCGTTGGCGTTTCTGGCATTGTTTTCAGCCAGCGTTAGCCGAGGATCGCGTAATACAAGCCGGCACCGATCCTGTAGTGGATCACCGCGGTTGGCCTCGTCGCACAGTTCTGCTCTCTTATTCACAGGTCATCAAAGTCCCATGACCTCCCTCTTTTTCGCGTCGAACTCGTCCTGCGACAAAACCCCGGCGTCGACCAGGTCCTTCAGCTTTTTTAACAACTCGATCTGTTGGTCGATAGTCAGGCCCGTAGCCTGCTCGATGGGCGCAGCAGCAGTCTGCGCGAGAGGAGCGGCAGTCAAGGGGCTGATGGCCTGGGCCAAGTTCATGCCGAAGAGCATGCCGCCTCCATCTCCGAGCCCATGATCCTGAACGCCCTGGGCGACCTTCTGCTGAGCTCCGACGTTCGATGCCCGCTGAGAGATGCCCTCGAACGCAGAGAGGTTCATTTTGTTCGCCGAGTACTGCTTGACCAGCTCACGCGACTCGGGCGAGAGTGCGATGCTTTCGATACCAATCTGAACCACGTCGAGCCCGTACCTAGTGATCCATGAGCCGAGAGCAGAACTGTCGTCAGCGATCAGCTCGGCGACGGCCCCTGTCTGGGAAGGTAACTCGGAAACACGATGGGTCGCTGAAAGCGAGTTGACGGCCACAGTGAACGCCTGCATGAACTCAGAGGAGATCTGCTGCCGAGCTTCCGCACGGTCGAACGCGTAGGAGCGCGTGTTCGCAGGCAGGAAGTTCCGGACAAATGCAACGGCATCGACCACCCTAAGTGAGAAAGTCCCGAACGCCAGGAGCTCCAAGTCGGTTCCATAGAACCGGTCGTGGTAGACCATCGGCCCGCGCGTGCCGAACTTGATCCCGCGAATCTCGCGCAGGTTTACGAAAGCGAGGTACTTCTGGTCCGAGGTCTGCCCCCCGTAGCGAAAGCGGTCAACCGCCTGATTCACTATCGATGCTGTGAAACCGTCACCGCTGAAAACGCTCGGCTGCCCCGCACGGTACTCGTATCCACCTGGTTGAGTGACGACGTCCTCGATGCCGGCTTGGCTGAAGATGACTGCGGCCGTGTTCTCGGGGACGAAGATCTTCGAGCCGTTTGAGATGACGTCGGCTGAACCCCGGAAGTTCGTCCCGCGCCCGTTGTTCGTCTGCTGATAGACCCCCGGCGCGACCACGGAGTACTCGCTGAAGTGGCCAGCGGTAATTATGTCCCTCCACTGGTCCGCAAGGGCCCCGCCAAGCGCGCCGGTGAAGGCCTGAATGATTCCCACTGGTGACTCCCTCTAGTCGACGTTCACAGCTGCTGAGCCGAGCTACAGTACTCGCACGTCACAGTCTGACCCTGGTAGCCCGTCATCGGCGCGCCGCAGGCACGGCACTTGCCCGCACCCTTCATAGGAGCGCCCGACTTGGATCCCAACTTCGACCTGAACACGCTAAGCGTGTCCTTCAACACACCCGCAACTAGCTCGGCACCCGGTAGCGCCATGACCGAAGCCTGCTGCGCGGGGGCGTCCTGGCCCGTGACAACCTGGTTGATCTTGGCGATCCATTCGTTGAGCTTCTTCTTGCCACCGGACTGGAAGCTGAACTTCTCCTGTCCGTTCAGGAAGTAGACCTCAAGCAAGTCCGAGTGGTTGGGCGCCTTGCCGATCGTCGCCTGTGCCTGCTGGTTGTAGACCTTGACCTGGTTGAGCGGAAAGGTATGGACGCCCTTGGAGTTGCCGAAAACGCCCTTCTTGAGCAGCACGAGGTTGAGGTTGGTGAGGATCAACTCATCCGTGTATGACGCCAAAAAGCCGCCATGCATGACGCTCTCGTCCTTGAGTAGCACCACTTCATTCGGATGCAAGTTGTATCGTGCTGCCACCCAGTCCCTGCTTCCCTTTGCGCTGCCGATATCCCCCCGGCGCTGCCGATTCCCCAATCTTAGGGGTACTCAGGGGCGAATCCGCATCCGCGCAAACACCCACAGGTGCAGCGCGGATGATCTCGCCGGGAAGCGACATCCGGGAGCCACGGTGCGCGATGGCTTCGCGGGTTTGATTAGCCGTTCCAACCCTTCAGGAGCGTGGGCGATGTCTCCTCGGAACGAGGGCGACCAGTCCTCCGCCCGGCCGAGAACCCCGACGACCTTCACTGCCTCGATTGCCAGGTAGCTCAGCGCAGGCGCAGCACGTTAGCTAGACGGAGGCTCGCGCTCGCCGGAGAAGGCGCACCGTCATCGGAGTCGGAGTCGGAGTCGGAATCGGAGTCGGAATCGCCGCTGAAAACTCGTGCGCATGAAACACCGCGTCAGCTAGCTGAGCAAGCTCGCCGAAAAGCCCCGTGGCTGGACGCCGCTCAGCCAGCGGGGCGGTCCGATAAGAGCGGTTATGTTCGCAGGTCCGAAACTCGTCATTATCTGACCGGCAGCTCGGGGCACTGCCTGCCGAGCCACGTAAAGCACCGCACGCCGTCCCTCCGAGACCTGCAGCGAGCTCACACCTCGATAACGCTCGCTATCTGCTGCGCAACCGGAGTCCACAGGTCAACCTCGACTTCAGGAGATTCGATACTGACGATGAGGGAGTAGTCGACTCCCTGGCTGCTCTGGTCGAACTGCTGTCGGTTCTTCCACCAGCCGGCTACCGGGTAGACCGCGATGGCTCCCTTGCTCGCGAGGTCCGCGGCAGTGCCTGTCCAGATGTCAGTGTGGAGAGAACCGGGTGACTTCTGCTGGTCGCTTCCGAAAAGCCATCCTTGTTCCGTGCTCAGACTCAGCGGCCTTTCGTCCCCGACACGTGCTCGGGTATTGATCCTCTGTCGGAAAGCATCGGTACTGTCTTCGGGCCGTCGGGTGACGAACCGGAGACCATGGGATGGATAGATGTATCTACCCGTCCAACCCCGGCTGGACGGGTTCGGTTCAATGAAGTAAGACAGAGTTACCCGCATTGAGACAGTAGTCTCACCGAGGTCGTTGAGTTGATCAATCGGCCAAGGCAGCTGGTGCAGGTTCATCTCTCGCACCTTCCCGTCGTTGGAATTGCCTTCGCGCTCGTAAGGATGGATAGACGATTCCGCGATGAGGGTCAGCGCATCGGCGGCACTGTAAATCGCTCGCTCTAGGCTTGGCACACCCATGCCGTACCGTCGAAGCAGGTTTGCCAAGTGAAACTTATTTGCCCTGGGGTCAAATCGTGCCTGCATGGCGTCGGTCCATGTAGCCGAGTGCACCAGCAACGCGCGGACGCTTTCAGGTTTCAGGGTCGGATATGCGGCATAGATGTCGGCAGCAATCGCTGCCACTTGTGCGGTTGCCGCTGAAGTGTCGCGCGTCGTCGTGAAGTAACCCTCTCCGATGCCTTGAAATCGGGTGGTAAGAACCGCTAGATTCGGTGGAGTATCGACGCCGGTACCATCCGGAGTTCTTGCCAAATTGCCGCCACTAACGACAACCTCGGGCTTGAAGGGCCATCGTTTTCGGTCAAAGGACACCGATGTTCGGCTGGCCGGGGAGAGCTCGCCGCGTGCCGAGATTGGGACGTAATTAGCGAAGTCTGCGATCGAACCAGACATGTCGTCGAGTTCGGAATAGGCGCCCACGCTGAGCGCATTCCACGACTGTGCCGGATCCTCAACGGCTTCGGCGTCGCTACGATCGAGGTGATCGTCCTCGGCTCGTACGTCACGGATATTGCCGGCCGAAACGATGAATAAGCGTGGGACGCGCGGCTCGTCGCGGTCGAGGTAGGTGAACTTCGGTGCGGAATCGTCGATCGCACGGCCGTAGGACAAAGCGTCCACCGTCGCAGACCATGACGTCGGCCGTCCGGATTGGTGTGAAGTACGGAAATTCTGTGCCTCGGCGTCAGAGTCCGCGCCGACGATTTTCCCTGCGGTGGCGGTGACAGCAAGCATGAAGACTCGCTTACGGCCTGCCGAGGCGATTTCCGGTCGGTCAACAGCTCGGGCCGTAACTGCTCCGTACAGGTCCGGTTCATTGTCCCCGCGATCTGGCAGCAGCTTCACTGATTCAAGCCTGTGCTGGAGCCGGATGGCATGTGAATCGAGGATGGCCAGTTGCAGATTTCCGAATAGTGCGAGGCCGGCCATTTCGGTGCCGTGTGGCCAAATCACTGGTTCATGGCGCCAACTGGAATCTGCCGCGTGCAAGTCATCATCGGCCAGCGATTCCGACAGGAGCGGATGGCTGGCCTGGACGCCACGATCCAGAATACAGACGACCGGCGCATTGTCCGGGGCGAACTCAACCCGCTGTCTGAGGTCGTCGACCCACTCACGTTGCTCGATCGCGTAGAGCTCGGGCAAAAAGCTCGAGATCTCGTGCGGTTTGCGCAGCTCCGCCAAATCATCAACGGTACCCAAGAGCAGCGCAAGCTGATCGGCCGTCGCCTGAACGATTACGACTGTTCGGTCGCCAAATCCGAGGTAGTGCTCGCTTGTCTTGAGTTGGTGTTTCTTGGCAAAGGCCGTCAGACGGTGTCGTTCTTGCCCGTCGCGTTTACGGAGCCAAACCTCCCACCAGTGAGCAGTCGTCAAGTCCCTGGGGAACTGGTCATCGGGATCAGTCCAAAGCTCACGAAGGGTTGCTTGCCGTACCGATTGAATACCGTCAATGAGCGCAGCATTCTTTTTCTCGCCCCGGGTAGCTGCCTCAACATACGCAGAGAGCTTGTCGAGGAAGTACTGCTTCTTTCCGTCCGGAATGAAGACCGTGGCTTCTTGGACAATCCCGTCGGACCGTTGGACTTCTTTTACGGCGACGAGCTCGGGCTGGTCACCGTTACGCCGAACCTCGAGACTCTCGATCGCAAGTTCGAGGTCCGGGAACGACACGAACGTTATGTACGTGCCGTCGGTCTCGCGTTCAGCGACAGGTGCAGGCCACGCCTCGTGGAAGTTACGGATCAGACGTTGCCCGTGTCCGCCACGGTCTCCAGCGAACTCAGACTGTTCCCCTCCTCCACCGGAGCTCGGAAGAGTAAACGGCTCCTGCTGAGGCTTCGTCGGCACGACGATATGAGGACGATCCCGTTCAGCCATGAAGGTCAGTTGGCTTTATCGCGGTGGCTGCCCGAACGGGGACGTTCCGTGAGCGCCTCGACAAGCTCGTCGGTGCGGATGCGACTGCGGCCGTCGAGGACGGCGCGCTTGGCCGCGTTCTCCGAAGCGGTTGCGATCTCCGCGTGGCTTAGGCCGCGGGCCGCTGGAATTACCCGAGGCCAGCTCAGTGAATTGATTTGGAACGAAGCGAGCCGATTCTTGACGACAGCTTCGACGCTCTTTTCATCAGGGAGGGCAAAGTCCATAACGGTATCGAATCGGCGAAAGAGCGCATTATCGAGTAGCTGCGGATGATTTGTCGCCGCAATGAGGATGCTCTCTGATGTGTCTTCTTCAAGAAATTGGAGGAACGAATTGAGGACGCGTCTGATTTCTCCGACGTCGTTCTGCGCCGCCCTCTCGCCGGCGAGCGCGTCCACTTCGTCAAAAAGGTAAACTCCGCGCGTTACGGCCAAAGCATCGAACACAAGCCGAAGTTTGGCGGCCGTTTCCCCCATGAACTTGGTGAGGATCGTGTCTAGTCGGATCGCGAACATTGGCAGCCCCAATTCTCCGGCGACTACTCTCGCCGTAGAAGTCTTGCCCGTACCAGGGGGACCAGTAAGGAGAAGACGACGCGCAGGCAAAAGCCCATGCTTAGACAAGATGTCCCGTTGTCGTTGTTCAAGCAGAACATGTCGCAGTCTCGCAGCAAGTGCGTCGGGAAGGACGAGATCACCCAGACGTGCGTCCGGGTAGCTAACGCTGAGAAGCGTTCCAAGTTCGCCCTTGGGCTGGACAACGGGAACGATCGAGGCAACGCGAGCGCGGACGTCGGAGCGCTCTCGAAGATCGTCGACGAGGTCGCGCAGTTCTTGGGCGAACCTAGACTGACCAGCCCGTGCTGCCTTGGCGGCAACTTGCATGGCAACCGCGTAGAACTGGGGATCATCGCCGTCAGCGTGACTCTTGACGAGCGCCTTGAGCTGATCATTGGTCGCCATCGCGACCTCCTTTCAGTGCGCTGTCATTTGTCCTAATTCTTCGGACGAGCCTAAGCCTATCGGCGCTCCGCCGGCGTACTGGATGACTCGCGGCCCAGGTCTGAGCGAAACCGAGTGCCACCGCTCCAGCCGTTCATTAACTTTGCCATTGGATGCACTCGCTGAAGCCAGTGGGATCAGGATTAAGGAACCTCCGCCCGCGTCCGCAGGCAGCGGCAACCTCGCGCTCGGCTTGCAAGCTCTCGAGCGGCCTGACTTCCCCCTGTCGATAACACCTCATATGACTTCCCCGCGAGTGTGTGACCAGCCTGGCACGCGTCTCGCGGTAACCGCTTGCCTCGGCGCCAAGTTTGAGGTCCGCGATTCCGGCAGCCCCATACCCGAGTCGACCTGCCGGCCGCCACCGGCTGAACCTGATCGAGGGCCGCGGGGAGAATCGCTGAAAAACGATTGCGCATGCTCAATCGTCGGTGTATACCTGAAAGCAATTCCACATCATGCCCACTCGGTGCAGAGTTGACCTCGATCAAGGGATGCAGAAAAACTCCAGATCAGACGGTGGGGCCACCGTGGCACCACCGCATTCCAGTCGGCAACTCTTACCAAGGCCCGGTCAAGAAGTGCGGCGGCGGTCGGGCAGATTGTGGCATAACTTGCAGAAAAACCCCAGATCAGGCGGTGCTGCCACCGTGGCAGCACCGTGTTCACTTTTCGTCTTTCGCAAACGCGCGGTCGAGCAGCGCGGCGGTGGCGGGGTTCACCAGCTCGTTGCGTTGGATGTAATGCATCACGGTGATCCTCGTGTCCGTGTGGCCAAGCAGCTCCGCGGCGAGTTCAATGCTGGCGTTGGTGTTGACCGCGGTGGCGACCGTGCGGCGGAACATGTGCGGTGTCACTCCGTTGATGCCCGCTCCCTCGAGCACCTGTCGCAACTGACGACGCACGTTCGCGGTCGTCAACGGAGTGCCGTCGCGGGACTGAAACAGCAGCCCATCCAGGCCCAGACTCCCGAATTTGGCAAGCCGCCGGCGCACGGCGTCAGCGGTGAATGTGGGCAGTGCCACAACACGCGTGGACTTCGCGGTTTTGGGATGATCTTGCCGGAAGGTCAGTTCGCCGTTGCGACTGACGATGGTACCGGCCAGGCGAATGGAGGGCACGGCACTGGTGATGTCAATGTCCCGGCGTCGGATGGCGAGAACCTCACCGATCCGGGCCGAGGTGCCGAGCATCACCTCGATGATCGCGCCGAGCTGGCCATCGGGTTTGGGGCCAGAGATATGGTTGACGGCGCTCTCCCATTGCGCGATCGCGGCACGGATGACGTTCACCTCTGGGGCGGTGAGGGCATTGGGCACGTGCGGCTCGCGGTGGAGGCGGGCGACGTGGTCCATCGGGTTGCGGGGGAGAACCTCGTGCCGCACGGCCAGCCCCAATGCCAGCCGCAACACGACCCGAGCCTGTTTGGCTCGGCTGTAAGAGAGCTTCGCGAGTTGCTTGATGAATTTGTCGCACCGGGCCACGCCGATCTCCCGCAGCGCCAAGTTGTCGAAGCTCGGTGAGACCAGGGTGCGCATGTTGCGCTCGTACAGGTTGCGGGTGGTCCGGGAGATGCGATCCTCGAGGTCGATGTCTTCCAGCCAGTACGTCACCAGGTCTTTGAACAGGCTGTCGGGCGTCAACGCCGTGTCGGCGGGTTGGAACAGGTCCCGGTCGGCGAGCTTGGCCTTCAGCGCCCGTTCGGCGGCGTTGGCCGTGGCACCGGAGGCTTGCACCAGGCGCGCGTGGCCATCCCAGTCCCGGTAGCGGGTTCGCGCCGCGTACCGGCCGGTCGGTGTCTGGCGGGTGTTGATGTCACCGAAGGTGCCGATCGCGAGCCTCTGCCGGGCCATCTCAGCTCACCGCCGATCGGTGCGCCTGGGCTCGCTGGAGGAGGGCTCGCGCTGCTGGGCGATCCAGGCTCGCACGTCGGAGATGGCAAACTTCAGGTGCTTGCCGAAGCGGTAGGCCGTGGGGCCTTTCCCGTGCACCCGCCAGTCGTAGACCGTGGAGATGGGGATGCCCAGGTAGGCCGCCAGCTCGGCAACGTCCATCAGGGGTTCGAGCCCCCAGCCGTCGGTGGGAAGGGAGGTTGGCTTGTCGTCGTGGATACTCATGCCCAGAAGGTGTGCACGACAATCCCGAACAATCGGGAGGTACCGAAACCGACGTCGGCGACTCGCAGGAGAAGGCAGAATCACCGGCTCTGGAACGCTGAAAGTGATGACGTAGTGATGACTTAATCAAATCTTTAACCTAAAAAGTCCCGGAAACCCTTGAGTTTCCGGGACTTTTGGTCGGGCTGACAGGATTCGAACCTGCGACCCCTTGACCCCCAGTCAAGTGCGCTACCAAGCTGCGCCACAGCCCGCTGCTTTCACAATGCGATTTCAACGAGCAAAACCTGCGGAAGACAACTGTAAGAGCTTACCGCTTTCTAAGTGGGCCCATGAACACGTCGCCGCCACACCAGCTAATGCCGTCGCCACGTTGCCGGTCGGCGTGGCATCTGGACATGACCCAAGCTCACTGTCGACGGCGGTCGTCAACGCTGCAAGCTGGCCTGATTGCCGGCGATGCAACCCTTTTAGCCGTCATTGCGGTCTGGATCGTTATCCCGCGCTCGGCCCACCCCGACCGTTCATCCCAGTAAGCGGATGCCAGCGGCCGGCTTATTCCCCACCTGACCGGTTTTAACAGCCAGCGTTGGTCTGCGCCTGGTCCAACTGCATGACGACAGCGATGTTCTGCACAGTCGCCTCGTTTGGATTGTAGTCAACAGGGCGGTAGCAGCTGACCAGCACCAGGCGGTTGGGGATGGCGTTGGTGAGCTCGTCGTTGTTCTTGTACTCCGATTTGTTCAGCTGAAGCACCTTCTGCTCGACGTAACACAGCCTGCCGTTCGCCGTGTCAATGCTCGCGACGGCACCGGGTGCCATGTCCTTGAGGTCATTGAAAACTGCGGATCCGACCGCAGAATGCCCATACAGGTAGACGGTGTTGGTCGAGTCTGTGCCGGCGGTCCCGCCGACAATGGTCGTGTCCCAGGCGATGGTGGTGAGTTCGGGCGGATCGAAGCCGTCGTTTTCGTCGATCATGGCCTGCGTGTATTCCGAAACGGCACCATCGAGGGCGATGGAGGGTACTCGAAGTCGCAGCGGCGCTGCAGCGGTGATCGTGACCTCAGCCGCAGGTACCGCCGCGGGCGGAGCGGGCGTCGCCGGTACCGCCCGGTGAATCTTCGGCGTCGGCGTGGCCGTCGCTGCGATAGTGGAGGTCGGCATCGACTTCGAGCCGGTCGGATGGAGAAACAACCACCCGACCGACATCGCGCAAACGAGCGCGCCCGCGCCGACGAGCAGCGCTTTTTTAGTGACGGGCACTGATGCGGCGTGCACCGATGGCTGCAGCTGTTAGCACGGCCAGCAGCAGTGCCCCGACCCCGAGAAGGAGAGGCGAGCCGCCGTCATCGGTGGCGGGAACGAACCCGTCGGTCTTAGAATCGTGCAAAGTGTTTTTCGCGATCGGTGTTGGTGTCGTCGCCGAGGCGAGAGAGTTGTTTGTCAACGAGGCAGTGCAGGTGACGACGGATCCACCGCCGTTGGCCGTGCCGTTGCACTGGTTGATCGACACCGGCAGAAGCGCGCTGGTCGTGGATGGGGTCACCGTGCAGGTGACCCGGTCGGAGGCGCCGCCGCCGTTGGTTGATCCGTTGCACTGCGTTATGGTGGCGTCGGTGGTGCTGGCGGGGAACGGGTCGCAATTCAAAGTCGGCCCGGTGCCTTCCGCACCGGATCCGTTGCATTGATTGACCGTCGCATCGGTCACGTCAGTGGATGTCGACCCGGTCACGTTGTTCGTCACCATCACGTTGCAGACGACGCTGGAGCCTCCGCCATTCGCTGCATCGTTGCACTGGTTCACCGATGTGGTGAGCGAGTCGTACGACGTGGTCGCGGTGGTGCAGGTAGGAGCAGTATTCGCGGCCGCGTGACACTCCGTGACGGTAACCGTGGAGCTTTTCACGCCGGTGGCGACATCAAGGTTATTGGTGACGGTGACTTCACAGTTGAGACCCAAACCACCGGTGTTTGCCACACCGTTGCACTGGGCGATCGTCTCCGCGGCAGAGGCGGATCCGCCGGAAGGAGCGAAAGTCAGGCCCAGGATGGCGAGAAGCATTGCCGTGGCGAGCACGAACACGCGCATCAGCGGCCGACCAATTGACATTGCGTAGGTGGGACCGGGGATGTTGGTAACTGTACTCAAAACGCTCCTCAAGTAGATTCTGAGACTAACACGCCCCCGTCCCGGGGGAGGGTGTGGTACTTCGGTAGGGTGATCAGCATCATGCAAATCCGAGAGATCGGCATTTCTCCCGTCAAGGGTGGCTGCCACCAGCCACGTGAGACCGTTTCGCTCGCGGTCGACGGTCCCATCGGTGACCGCGAATTCGCCGTCGTCGATCGAAACACCGGCACCATTCTAAAGACGGTTGAGCATCCGCTTCTGGTGAGGTGCGAGGCTCGCTGGGCTGACGGCGTGCTAGCCGTCGCGTTCGAGAGCCGCCGAGTTGCGGCGGAACCCGAAATGACGGACGAGTATCTCGACCTGGACTACTGGGGTCGATTCACCGCCATGCAGGTGATCGAGGGGCCGTGGGCCACTGAATTCTCCCGGCTGCTGGGGCGCAGCGTCACCCTCGCGCGGAGCACTGTCACGGGATCCGTGGTGTACGGCGACTCCGTCACGATCACCACGTCGAGTTCCCTGGCCCGGTTGGCCGGCGAATCGCAAACAGCGGTCGATACGCGCCGATTCCGCGGCACTTTCACGATTGACACCGGCGACGCCGACGCGCACGTCGAAGACTCCTGGGCTGGCCACGAACTCGAGCTCGGGGGAGCCCTGCTCCTCGTGAAAGGCGGCATTCCCCGGTGCGCGGTCATCGACATCGACCCCGACACCGGCGCTCGCGGCACCCACCTGTTGAAAACACTCGCCAACTACCGGCTGCAGGCGAGCGACATCATGTTTGGCGTTTATGCCGAGGTGATCCGTCCGGGAACCGTGTCGGTCGGCGACCACGTGCGGGTCGTGCCACCCCACTGAGCAGACCCGCTGGTCAGGTCCTTGCGACGCCGGGAGACTGCCGGCCCCAGCCTCCGGTTGACTTCCGGAGGCTGGTCGGGGAGGGCGTGGCTCAGCGTTGGATTTCTGCGTCGGGACGCAGCCGGATTAGCCGCTGCGGGCCATCCTCTTTCAGCTCGGCCAGGTCGCTGCGCGACGAGAGAAAATCGGTGAAGGAACGAAAACCGAGCGGCTTCTCGTTGAAAGACGGGTCCATGCGGCGCATCTGGTTCTTGACGGTGCCCGTGTTGAGCCATTCGTCGTCGTCGCCCTTGGCGTGACCGATCTGCAGCGCACGCACGAGGAGCTCGGTGGCCAGGGTCTGCGGGTCGATGTCTTCGGCTTCGGGCTCGTCGAATTGTGCGTCATCGGTGTGCGAGAACATGGGAATCGTGGTGAACTTGCGGGCCTCGGTGGGGGCCGGGTCGGGTGCAATTTCGGCGGGTTCGGGCGCCCGCCTGCTGGACTTAGGCCTCTCCACAGCTGTCGCGGTGGCTTTGCCGATTCCGGGCAGCGAGTCGTAGTCTTCAAACTCGTCGCACGCCGCCGCCAGCGAGGTGCTCGTCGAGCCCGCGACGCCGATGCCCACCACGAAGCGACCCAGCCGCTTCGACTTCTGGGCGAGCGCGATGTAGTCGGAATCGCCGGCGATGATGATCACATGGGTCAGATCGGGCAGCCGAAAGAGGTCTTCAACCACATCCACGGCCAAACGGATGTCTGCACCGTTCTTGGTTCCGCGGGTGGTCGTGGTGAACAGCTGGGTCAGGTCCACCGCTCGGGACATGAGCTGGCGCTGGTAGCTTGCATTGACCGGAACCGACCAGTCGGCGTAGGCACGATTGACGACTAAAGTTCCGAAAGACGCCGCAAAGTCGATGATGGCGTTGAAGTCAACGGTCGCGGCCGCGAGCCGTGCGGCGATCTCGGGGTCGGCATCCGCTGAAGACTTGTTGAAATCGCGGATGCCGTCGCGCTGAAAGGCATTGCGCCCGTGCAACTGCTGATAGCGCGAGATGACGATGTTGTCGAAGTCGATATAAAGGCCGACGCGGGCGTCGTTCGGTTCAGTGATGGTGAGCTCCTTAGCCACAGGCGGAAGACTCAGTTGCGATCCGGTAGGTATAGTCTGCGCTGCGCTGCGGGTAGAGGGCAACTCGGTGCGCGGTCAAGCAGTCGCGAGATACTGGAGGGATGGACGACAAAGATACCCTCGCTGATTTTTTGCGCTCAGCCAGAGCTCGGCTAACGCCCGCCGATGTCGGGCTTCCTATTAACCCGCTTGCGGCGGCCCGGCGAGTGCCCGGACTGCGCCGTGATGAAGTGGCTGAGCTCGCCGGCGTGAGCGTTGACTACTACGCGCGCATGGAACAGGGCCGGGTGACGCAGGCATCCGATGCGGTTGTCAATGCGCTCGGCGAGGTACTGCACCTGAATGAGGCGGAGCGCACCTATCTGTTCTCGCTGTTGTCGGCGTCGACCGGTGGACGCACACAGCAACGGCGGCGCTCCAACACGATTCGGCCGTCAGTGCGCACCATCATGGACTCGTTCCCCGCGCAGCCGGCGTTCGTGCTCGGCGTTGGCATGGACGTGCTGGCCATGAACGACCTCGCCAAGCTGTTGCTGAAGGACTTCACGCAGGGCGTGGGACTCGGGCGCAGCATGGCAAGATGGACATTCCTCGACCCGGCGGCACGCACCCTGTACCTGGACTGGGACATTGTGGCCCGCGACGTGGCGGCCATGCTCCGCCACGACGCGCGATCTCACCCGAACGACCGGGCACTCAACGAGCTGATCGGCGAGTTGACCGTCAAGAGCGACGAATTTCGCGCCTGGTGGAGTCAACACCGGGTGTGGGAGTGCACGTTCGGAGTCAAGCGTTTCATACACCCGATCGTTGGTCGGGTCGACGTGGACTACGAAACCTTCCCGGTTCCGGGCGAACCCGACCAACAACTCTTCGTATACAGCACGCAACCCAGGTCCGCCTCGAACGACGCCCTGCGCATTTTGGCCTCGTGGCGCACCGATCAAACGGATGCCGCCGCGCTCAAGTCCCTTCGCTGACGCTTTTAGCACCCCTCGGGCAGTCGCGGCAAGTACGGTGCCTCGAGACGGGTGCGCTCCTTGGCGCTAAGTCCTTTAATGACGGATGCCCCGGGCCGCGTTGAAATCTGTGGCCCGGGGCGGTTCGTGCCTGGGTTTTCTATCGACCTGCGAGGCTTATGCCGCGCCGGTCAGTGCGCCTACGCGTCGACGCGGGTCTCGTTCGCAAACGTGGCAACGTCGATAACGAAACGGTAGCGCACGTCGCTGCGGATAACGCGCTCGTATGCTTCGTTCACCTGATCGACCGAGATGATCTCAATGTCGGCGCCGATTCCGTGGACGGCACAGAAGTCGAGCATTTCCTGGGTCTGGCGGATGCCACCGATCTTGGAGGCGGCGATGGAGCGACGCTGGGCGGCGAGCCAAACCATCTTCACGCTGTCAGGCTCGGTGGGGATTCCGACGTGCACGAGCGTGCCGTTGAGGGCGAGCAGCTTGAGGTAGCCCTCCAGGTCGAGGTTTGCGGCCACGGTGTTCACGATGAGGTCGAAGTGGTTCTCGAGCTCGGTGAAGGTGGTCGGGTCGCTCGTGGCGTAGTAGTGGTCTGCGCCGAAACGCAGGCCGTCTTCCTTCTTGCTCAGGGTCTGGCTGAGCACGGTGACCTCGGCGCCGAGCGCGTGGGCGATCTTCACGCCCATGTGTCCGAGGCCGCCCATGCCGAGGATGGCAACCTTCTTGCCGGGGCCGGCCTTCCAGTTCGTGAGGGGGGAGAAGAGCGTGATGCCGGCGCAGAGCAGGGGAGCGGCCTCGGAGAGCTCGATGCCGTCTGGGATGCCGAGCACGTAGTTCTCGTCGACGACGATCGCGGTGCTGTAGCCGCCGTTGGTGGGAGTGCCGTCGTGATTGCGGTCGTTGTACGTGCCGACCTCGCCCTTCAGGCAGTACTGCTCTTCGCCGGCGAGGCAGTTGGCACACTCGCGGCAGGAGTCAACGAAGCAGCCAACGCCGACGCGGTCGCCCACCTGGTATCGGGTGACGCCGCTGCCGATGGCTGAGACGATGCCGGCGATCTCGTGGCCGGGAACCATCGGGAACAGTCCGGTATCCCACTCGTCGCGTGCCTGGTGGATATCGGAGTGGCAGATGCCGGCGAACTTGATGTCGATCGCGACGTCGTGAGCGCCGGGGGTGCGCAACTCGATGGTGGTGCGAGCGAGGGGCTGGTTGGCCGCGGGGGCGGCGAGGGCAGGAACGGTGGTCGTCATAAAAAACGTCTTTCGGTACCGGTGGTGGAATGCGGGGGAACCCCGTGCCGTGGCACGTGTCGGCGGTGACATCCGCTCGTGCAACATTACGCCGCTCCACCGACACCGTCGAGGCCGCAGCATGGCACTGTCTGACCTACCCAGGGCATCCGCTTTCGCGACGCCTTCACAGTGCATCGGCCGGGAATATCTCGCCATCGACGGGTTCGGCGGTGGAATCAATGCTGGCCACCCCGAGAAGGTCCCGGCAAAACTGACCGAACACCTCTGGAACCTGCACACCAAGCGCGACCAGTTCCGCCTACAGATCAGCGCCGACTGACCGCCGTCAAATTGACTTGAGCGACCGCGAGCACGTCGCGGCACGTGTTTGAGAAGCCCGCCCGTGTTTACACACGGGCGGGCTTCTCAGTTGAGCGCCGCAACGAGGTCGCGTGGCACTAGCCCGCAGCGACCCATTTTTCTTGACGTGGCTCAGGGACCCGTGCATGCATCGCACACCCCCACGACGCCGGTGCGATCCGAAGCCCGCTTGACGAGCGAGTCCAATCGGCTGATCGCGTTGACATTCGTTCGTCCCACGACCTAAAATGGAATCGATTCCATGGAATCGATTCCACGAACACGATGAGGTGAACAGATGGCCGAGGTCACAATCAAAGACGTGGCAGCGCTCGCCGGCGTTTCTGCGGCGACGACGTCCCGCGTGCTCTCCGGCAACCCGGCCACCTCCTCGCAGGCGCGCGTCAAGGTCGCCGCGGCAGTCAAGGAGCTGGACTATCGGCCCAATGCCCAGGCCAGGGCCCTGCGGTCGACCCGCAGTGACTCGATCGGCCTGCTGGTGCCGGACGTGCGTAACCCGTTCTTCGCCGACCTCGCCCACACCGTCGAACAAGCGGCGCTCTCGCAGGGCTACGTCACGCTGCTCGGCAACGCCAATGAGAAGAAGGTGCAGCAGGACAGGTACCTCGACACCCTGATTTCTCGGCGCGTGGATGGCATCATCGTGGCGCCACTCGGTGACGGCGGTGGCAGCGTCCACGCCTTGATCGAGCGCGAGATTCCCACCGTGTTCGTGGACCGCACGGTTGACGGTATCGACGTTCCGAGCGTGACCACCGACAGCAAAGTCGGCATTCGCCAGACCGTCAAACACCTCGCCGCCCTCGGTCATACCCGGATTGGCTACATCTCCGGCCCCCAGGCAACCTCAACGGGCCGCGACCGATTCGCCGCCTTCACGGCCGTCGTGGCCGACGCCGGTCTCAGCCAGGACTCCGATTTGGTCTACTTCGGTGACTTCCAAGCGGGGAGTGGCTCGGCTGGTGTGCACGCCCTGCTGCAACTGGATGACCCGCCCACGGCCCTGCTCGCCGCCGACAGCCTGATGGCCGTCGGTGCGATCGCGATTCTGCACAAGCTGGGACTGGGCATCGGCACAGACATCGCGCTGGTCGCCTTCGACGATATCGAGTGGTTCGCCCTGCTCAACCCGGCCCTCAGCGTCATCTCCCACAGCGTCGAGGACATGGGCCGAATCGCTGTCGGCCTGCTCCTTCAGGTCATCGCCGGGGAAAGCCCGCAATCGGTGGTTCTGCCCAGTGAACTCGTCATCCGGGCGTCGTCGATGTCGCCCATCCTGCCTGCAGCCAGCCGAAGGAAGAACTGACATGACACAACAACCGCTGCTCACCCTGCAAAACGTGGGGAAGGTCTTCGGCCCGGTCACGGTCATCGACGATGTCACGGTCAGCGTCTACCCGGGCCAGGTGCAGGTGCTGCTCGGGGAGAACGGTGCCGGCAAGTCCACCCTAATTAAGATGATGGCCGGGGTTTACCAGCCAGATTCCGGCCACATCGTGGTGGATGGTACAACGGTCACCCTGCCGAACACCCGAGCGGCCGAGGCGCTGGGCATCGCCACGATCCATCAGGAACTGAACCTGGTTGCCACCATGAGTATTGCCGAGAACGTCATGCTCGGGCGGATGCCGACCCGGCACGGTCTCGTGGACCGTCGCGCCATGCGACGGCAGGCCCGTGCCGCGCTCGACCTGATCGGACTCGATATCGACGTGGACACCCTGGTGGGGGACTTGGGCATCGCCCGGCAGCAACTGGTCGAAATCGCCAAGGCCTTGAGCGTCGACGCCCGTATCCTCATCCTGGACGAACCCACCGCGGCGCTTACCCGACACGAAACCGAAAGCCTGTTTGCCGTCATGGCCGATCTGCGACGGCAGGGCGTGGGCATGCTGTTCATCAGCCATCACCTCGACGAGATCGCCGAGGTGGGCGACACCGTCACGGTGCTACGCGACGGGGAATACATCGCGGAGGTTCCCGCTTCGACACCCGAAGACGAGCTCGTGAAGCTGATGGTCGGCCGCGGCATCGACGACCAGTTTCCCCGGGACTCCGCAGACCTGAGCCAGGCCGCAGAAATCCTCACCGTGGAGAAGCTCACGTCAACAGGGCGGTTTAGCGACATCAGCTTCACCGTCAAAGCCGGCGAGGTGCTCGGAATCGCGGGTCTGGTCGGTGCCGGTCGCACCGAACTGATCCGGGCGATCGCGGGCGCCGACCGGTACACCTCCGGCACAGTCACCGTTCGCGGACAAAGCCTGCCCAACGGAAATATCAAGGCTGCCATCGCTGCTGGTATCGGGCATGTTCCGGAGGACCGCAAGGCGCAGGGACTGGTGCTCGACGCCTCCGTCAATAACAACCTGGGCTACGCAACCCTCGCCTCCACCGCGAAACTGGGGCTGGTGGACTTCGCCGGCCAGCGCCGTCGGGCCGCCGCCGTTGCGAAAAAACTGCGCATCCGCATGCACACCATCGATCAACCGATCGGTGCCCTCTCCGGCGGCAACCAGCAGAAAGCCGTGTTCGGCCGCTGGATCATCGCTGCCTCCACGGTCTTGCTGCTCGATGAACCCACCCGCGGTGTTGACGTGGGTGCCAAGGTCGAAATCTACGAATTGATGAACACAATCACGGCGGCCGGGGGAGCGATCCTCATGGTCTCCAGCGAACTGCCCGAGGTGCTCGGCATGAGCGACCGCATTCTGGTGATGCGTGACGGCCGACTCGCCGGTGAGCTCACGGCCGCGGAGGCCACTCAAGACGCAGTCATGACACTCGCCGCCCGCGATGTCGACGAGAAGCACGAACAGAGATAGGGAAGAACCTCATGTCCACCACCACCCTGCCGACGCCGCGCCGCGGCCTCGACTACAAGAAGTTCCTCGCCAACAACGGTGCCCTGGTCGGCCTCGTCGCGCTCTGCCTCGCCCTGTTCATCGCCACCCCCGACTTTCTGACCGGGCCGAACCTGCTGAACATCGGCATCCAGGTCTCCACCGTGGCCGTGTTGGCCTTCGGTATGACCTTCGTAATCGTTGCCGGGGGGATCGACCTGTCGGTCGGCAGCGTGGCTGCACTGTCGGCCATGTCCTCGGGCTGGATGTTCGCCAGCGCCGGGCTTCCGGGGTGGCTCGCCCTAGTGGGAGGCCTGCTCGTCGGAGCCCTGGCCGGTGCCATCAACGGTATGGCGAACGCCTACGGAAAGCTTCCCTCCTTCATCGCCACCCTCGCCATGCTCAGCGTGGCCCGGGGACTGACCCTGGTCATCTCCGACGGCCGCCCGATCAAGACCGCGCCCGAGGTTTCCTTTCTCGGCGGTAATCTGGGACCGGTTCCGATGCCGATCGTCATTCTCGTCATCGCCGCCCTGGTCGCCTCGTTCATCCTCAACCGCACCGTGATCGGCCGTTCGATGTATGCCGTCGGCGGCAACGCCGAAGCGGCGCGGCTATCGGGACTGCCGGTCAAGCGCATCCTGGTCACCGTCTTCACGCTGGCCGGCCTGTTCGCGGCCCTCGCCGGGCTGCTGCTCGCCGGCCGGCTTGACTCCGCGCAGCCTCAGGCAGCTGCCGGCTACGAACTCGACGCCATTGCGGCCGTCGTGATCGGCGGCGCCTCCCTGGCCGGCGGACTCGGCAGGATCTCCGGCACCCTGGTTGGAGCCCTGGTTTTGGTCGTCATTCGCAACGGCTTGAACCTGCTCAATGTCACGTCGTTCTGGCAACAGGTCGTCATCGGCCTCGTGATCGCCCTGGCCGTGGGCATCGACGTGCTGCGCCGCAAAACGCGCAGCAGCTGACTCGACGCTGCCAGCATCCACCAATCTTTCACCGCTCCCCGTTCGTTCCATCCCCACCCAAAGGAAAAACAATGAAGTCATCCTCGTTCCTCAAAATCGCGGCACTGACCGCGACAGCGGCCTTGATCCTCGCGGGCACCACCGCCTGTGGCCGAGGCGGCGCTGAGGCGTCCGGCGATAAAATGGTGCTCGCGATTTCCACCCTGAACAACCCGTTCTTCGTGGAACTGCGCGACGGAGCAGAAGCTGCCGCCGCCGAGGCCGGAGTGGAACTGAGCATCGTCGATGCCCAGAACGACTCCGCCACCCAGGCCAATCAGCTCGCCACCGCTGCGTCCAGCGGTGCCCAGGCCGTCATCATCAACCCGGTCGACTCGGATGCCGCGGCCTCAGCCGTTGGCGATTTGATCACGGCCGGTATTCCGGTTATCGGCGTTGACCGCACCGTCACCGGAGTCGACCTCGCCTCACTCGTCGCCAGCGACAACGTAGCCGGCGGGCGCCAGGCGGCCGACGAACTCGCCAAGGCCATGGGCGAAGCGGGCACCGTCATTCACCTGCAGGGTGTGGCCGGAACGTCGGCCAGCCGCGAGCGCGGTGCCGGCTTCGAGGAAGGCATGTTGGCCTACCCCGGCATCACCGTGGTCGCCACGCAGACCGCCAACTTCGACCGCGCCGCCGCGCTCGATGTGACGACCAACCTGTTGCAGTCCAACCCGGGTGTCACTGGTCTCTTCGCGGAGAACGACGAGATGGCGCTCGGCGCCATTCAGGCGCTCGGCGCCAAGGCCGGCACCGAGGTCTTCGTCGTCGGCTTTGACGGCACCGCTGATGGACTCGCCGCAATTGAAGCGGGCACCCTGGTGGCTACCATTGCCCAGCAGCCGGCCGAACTCGGCAAGCTCGCCATCGAATTCGCCGTCAAGGCCATCAAGGGCGAAACGATCGAGACGACCGTGCCGGTCGAGGTCGTCTCCGTCACCAAGACGAATGTCGGCGATTTCACCAAGTGATTCATCTGGCCAGTAGTGCGCTCGTTCCACCGATCGGCATCGTCGAGCGCGGTTCGGTTGTTGTCGTCGGTTCCATCAACGTCGACCAGCTGATCCGTGTGCACCGCCACCCGCAGCCGGGGGAGACCCTCATCGGAACGTCGATGGAGTTTCTGCCGGGCGGTAAGGGGGCCAACCAGGCGGTGGCCGCGGCCCAACTCGGTGCGAGCGTACTTCTGGTCGGCGCCGTGGGCCGGGATGCACAGGCCCACGTCGCCACCGCGATTCTGACTCGCGCCGGTGTCGACCAGTCGGCCGTGCGTACGGTCGACGCCCCCACCGGGCTGGCGTTGGTCAGCGTGGCCGACGATGGCGAGAACACCATCGTGGTCGTCCCCGGTGCCAATGCCCTGATGGGTGCAGAGGTCGTTCAGGCCTGCGCCGACATCATCGCGGCCGCAGCCGTCGTGGTGCTCCAGGGCGAGATCCCCGCGGCGGGAATCGCCTTGGCGGCGCGGCTGGCAACGGGACGCGTGGTGTTGAATCTGGCGCCCGTGATCGAATTGGATCCCGCCGCTATCCGGCGCGCCGACCCGCTGGTCGTCAACGAGCACGAGGCTGCCCTCGTGCTCGCTCAACTGGCTCCGCAGCGCTCCGTTCCGGCCGAGGACGCCGACTTGGTTGCCCGACTGCTGGAGTGGGGCGTCGCATCCGTTGTACTGACCCGTGGTGCCAGCGGGGCGATCTGCGGCGACCGCGAGGGCACCCATTCCGTGGCTTCGCCGACGGTCGTCGCCGTGGACAGCTCGGGAGCCGGTGATGCCTTCGTCGGCGCGCTGAGCGCGCAGCTGGCCGCCGGGACGAGTCTGCTTGAGGCCGTTCGCCTGGCCGTGCGGGTGGGCGCGTTCGCGGTGCAGAGCCGGGGAACCCAGCCCTCCTATCCGACCCTGGCCGACGAGCTGCCGACGGTGAAAGCCCAGGTTCACGCATGAAGAAGCGGGGAATTTTGAACGCCGAGCTGTCGGGAGCACTCGCCCGGCTGGGTCACACGGATATCATTCTGCTCGCGGACTGCGGCATGCCGATTCCGCCCGGGGTTCCCGTGATCGACCTCGCTCTGGTGCACGGTATCCCGCGGTTCGAACAGGTTCTCGACGCCCTGCTCGACGAGATGGTGTTTCAGGGCTGCGTGGCGGCGGAGGAGGCCAAGACCGCCCCCGCGGGGGCCTGGCTGGCCGAACGCTTCAAAGACATCGAGTACATCAACCACGCGGAGTTGAAGTCCTTCTCCGCGACGGCCAAGCTCTTCATACGCACGGGCGAGGCGACGCCGTTCGCCAACGCGGCGCTGGTGTGCGGAGTGTCGTTTTAAGCAAGTCAGCCGCTGGCGCGTTCCCAGGCAGTCACGCCGTTTAACTACAAAAACGTCGTCGCACGGTTCTGCCACGCCGATCAGGAGAAGTGGTCGCGCCTCGTGGTACGTGTTCGAGAAGCCGGCACCGGTTCGAACCAGTGCCAGGGGATCAAACACGTGCCACGAGGCAGCCAGCGGCGGCCGGCGCCACAGCGGCCGGACTCTCACTCGGCCTATTACCCGCGTTGATACCGGACACGATCATCGACATCACGGTCACCGCGCCGGTGACAATCCAGGCGACCTTCTTGAACTGGCCGTAGCCGGCGAGTGTGAGGCCGTGCTTGTCGCGCTGGGCACCGACCAGCACGAGGATGAGGTCGACGAGCCACCAGATCCCCAACCCACCGAAGGTCACCAGCTTCAAGAGGCCGGTACCGATCTTGCCGAGGTAGAAACGGTCAACGGCGAAGATGCCGAGCAGCCAAGAAAACAGCCAGGTGGCCACGAACGATTTCTGCGAGATCGGCGGGTTGGGCATGGTGACCGCCTGAATCGGGGGAGCGGGAAGCAGAAATTGTTCCTGCTGGGTGGTCGGTACGCCGGTCGGAGCGGGGCGCTGGCTGGTAGTCATTCTGACGCCCTTACTCGGGGCAGCTCTCGCGGGCCTGGGCGCTGTGCTCGGGATCGCAGAACCTGGCTTTTTTGCGACCAGAAGTGCAGATCTATGAGGAGATCAGAGTGTGGATGGCCAAAGCGGATGCCCTCGACCGGCAGTCCCGCGGCGAGCCGATCCCCGAGGAGATCCAGCGGTTGTTGGGGGAGCTGATCGCGTCCGCGACGTCGTCGGGTGAGGTGCTGGACATCTACGAGGCGGCCGGCATGCCGAAGCCGTCGCTGAGCGATCTGACGCCAGAGTTCGTCGCTAAGACGCAGCAGGCGCGCAACCCGCATCTGGCGATTGAAGCGTTGCGCAAGTTACTGACCGAGGAGGCCGTGGCATCCACTCGCAACAATATGGTGCGGCAGCGGGCGTTCTCGGAGCGCATCACCGAGCTGATGAACAAGTACACCAACCAGCAGCTGACCTCGGCCGAGGTTATTGCCGCGCTCGTGGAGATGTCGCGGGAGGTCGCGGCCGAGTCGCAGCGCGGTTTGCACTTCAAGCCGGCGCTGACCAGTGATGAACTGGCGTTCTATGACGCGGTGGCGCAGAACGAGTCCGCCGTGGATCTGCAGGGCGAGGGCAAGCTGGCCGACATCGCGCGCGGTCTCGTGCAGGTGATGCGCCGCGACGTGCGCACCGACTGGACCGTGCGCGACGATGTGCGTGCCAAGCTGCGCTCGTCGATCAAGCGGTTGCTCGTGGTGAACGGCTACCCGCCCGACCAGCAGCCCGCCGCCATCAAGCTCGTGATGGAGCAAATGGAGTCGATGGCACTGCGGTTTGCCGCGGACCGGACATGACGAAGGTCGGCCTGAGGCCATGCTGAAGGCGTGGTCGGCCGCATGATGACGCCGTTCACGGCCGCTCCGGGGAAGTGTTGCCGCGGGAAACCGCGGCTTGGGGTCCCATCGCCCTGGCCACAAATGTCGAATGCCTCGCGGGGCTTGTCGTCGCTCGAATAACTCGGTGACGGGGCAGCCATTAAATTCTCAGTCGAAATCTACACAAATATGTTACGTTTCTTTCGAATAGGGAGAAGTGATGAGCAACGCGGTGGCATTGAGTCAACAGACATACGTCTGCAACGATCTGGCTGGTGTCGCCCGCGTGCACGATTTTCTTGCGGCACATGAAGCGGCCGATCGAGAGGCCCCACTTCCGCATTACTTCCTCGCCGGCGCCGCAACGGGTGACCAAGTGGAAATTCCAGAGGAGATCCATAGGGTTCTCCTGCAAGTAATTGAATCCATGCAGCGAGGGCTCGCTGTCAGTATCTTGCCGCAGTCGAAGACGCTCACCACTCAGCAGGCAGCGGACCTCCTCGGTATCAGCAGGCCAACGCTGGTGAAACTCCTTGACGAGCAGAAGCTTCCCTTTGAACGAGTCGGTACCCATCGGCGCGTGCTCCTTGTCGATGTGATGGCTTTTCGGGATCGACGGCGCCAAGAACAATACGACGCTCTCGAGGCGATGCGGTCGACTCTTGATGACGAGACAACTGTTGACGAGATCCTAACGAAGGCGCGCCAGACTCGCCGAGCTCTCGGCGCCCAGCGGCGGGCCAGGGCGGGGGCGCTGGCAGGCTAGGCGAGTGTTTACTGCCCTGTTGGACACAGCTGCGTGGCTCGACGTATTAGCGAGCGCGGTGTGCGCAAGCTCATCGAACGAGGGCGCATCCCCGCGAGCAGGAAGCCGGGGAGCAAGGCGTGGGTCGTTTAAGACTCGTCGGCGACTCGACACACGCCGTCGCGCCGCCCGCTCGCGCCGCGTTCGCAGGATGCCTTTATTCATTTCTTTCGCACCAACTCCCTTGAAGGGCTCGACTCGAGGACCAGGGAACGCACAGCGCATCCGCTTTCTGCGTGGCAGCGATGCGCCAGCTGCGGTGCTCGCGGATTGGTTCAATGGCCAGCCGCCTGCCGGCTTGAATGCGGGGTGCAATCTCATTGCCCATGCGGTGGCCGGCAATGATGCCAGGGTGCGGCAGATGCTCCAACGCAGACATGCCGCGTACCTCCGCGAACGAGTCGACCTGGCCCAGCGGGTCAGTGATGAACGCGCTATTCGCGGCCTGAGCCGAGCCGACCTCGCCGCGGCCGCCGACGTGGACCTGACTATTCTGTCAGCCATCGAGCGCGGCAGACTTGTCACGAGCATCGCTGCGATTCGCCGAGTCCTGCGCGCTCTGCACATCGAACCCTCGGCTATCCCCGCACCAGGTGTTCGATGACGAGCGGACTCGATGCCTACCTCGAGGGCCAGCGCGTTGGCCAGTTCGCTCGGAATGCCCACGGAACGACGGCCTTCACGTACACGACGCGCTGAACCCCGGCGCGTCACAGCTCCTGTGCGTGCCCGGGCCTACTGGACGGCGGTCACCCACCCCAAGAACCGACCTGGGCTCGCGTAGTGAACAACGCCCTCGCGGAATCGGTACGCGGAGTCATAGCCGACCATTTCCGAGCTCACGGCGAACGGGCTCGTTTCTACGTATCCGTCAGCTATCAAGTCCGTCTTCACGGTCTGCCATGCTGCGGTGTCGCGCTCCCAGTTCGCGTACGCGACAATGATGTCTGTTTGCGGGATTCCCCACCGGCATCGCAGGCCATCGTTGCCGACCAGGTCGTGCAATTCTTGGTTTTGCTCGACCCCGAGCACGAGGCCGTCCTCCGCGAATTGCACGAGCATTTCGCTGGTGAATGCGGTGTCGCAGGTGATGGGAATCCGCGTCGGTGTCGGCGTCGCTGACGGCGTGACCGTGACCGTGGGCGGCGGTGTCGCGGCCTCCGGCGCGGCAGGCGTCGAGCAACCGACGAACCCAACCGCCAGGCACGCCGTTACAAAAACTAAACTCGCTTTCCCCCGAATGCTCATTCTCGCAACCGATCGTGCAGCGTTAGGCTACGCGCATCATGCCTGAGGAGAAGGATTCCAATCCTCTTCGGTATAGACGACCTCTTTGTATTTCCACGGCGGGGCAATGGCGAATGCAATCAGTCCATAGCCGGCCGACAGAATTGCCAGAAGAGGCCACCCGCCGATGTCCGGTTCTCCACTCGAACCGGCGGCCACCTGCACGCCCGCTGTGATCAACCAGGTGCTGCACGCCAACCCGGCGACAAGGCCGGAAGCCAGAAGAATCGGTCTGCGATTGGGGCCAGCAGCGTACGGAAGCGCGAAGAGCCCTCCTGTTGCCGCCGCCAGTGTCAACAACCCTGTTCCGCCGATCATGATCCAGGTAGGGATAGTCGAGGCGACGCCTTCAGCGTCATACTGCCGGGGCAGATCCAGCGGGAGGGACTGCCGCCACGTGAGCCACGTTACGGCCACCAGGAGAAAGGGGATCCACAGCGTTGCGACGGCGATGATCCGCCTACGCGGACTCTGTGGATTGCGATGTTCTGGCATGTAATATCCCCCCCATTGACGGCAATTCTGTGAAAGCCAGCGCATCCGGCTTCCCTCGGCCGTCGTTCCTGGGCCGTTCGTTGGCCACTGCGCCAGCAATGGCGAACTCGACCTTCCTAATCACCCTATTGGCGACAATCAGATGAAACAAACCATTCGATTAGTTTGTTTTTTGATGCGGCTGGGGTTTGAGTGACACCCGATGCAGCAGTTGCCTTGCAAGATGCAAAGCCGCACGCCTCAGGGCCTAGCGCCCCCCCTCGGTCTCAAGCTCGTGCTCGCGCTGTCGGAAGATGTCGAGCTGGCGGCGCCGATAGTCAGGTCCGGCGCTGGTCGTGGCATTCCGGTTGCGCTGCTCGGAGTGTTCGGCGGTGGTCGTGGGGGAAGAAATCTCGTAAGTCATGGCTGTCCAATGTTCGGCTGAAGGCGAGGGTGCCCTGGCCGCGAGTGACGCGGGGGGAGGTGTCGATCAGGCAGCCGTGCGGGCAAGAGTGCCGCCGAGGGTGCCGGTCGAAGGCCGCACGAGGCCGAAGGCCTGTTGCCCGATGAAGCTGCGGGATGCGCTGATGCGAATCCGGAGCTTTCACGAGGAAGCTATTGGATTCTCCCGATGATGTCAACGAAAAATTATGCAGCCATGCGACGTACGATCAGTGAATGCCGCCGCGCTCGCCACTTCCGCAACGTCACGGCCTCGAGGCCGCGTGGGTCTGCACCCCGGAACGGGCGCAGCATCCGCTTTGGGACACGATGGGCGCCTGGCTGGATGAGCGTTTGTCGGAGTTCGTGGACGTAGCCGGCTTTCTGGCTCAGGGGCGATTGGTCTATGAGTCGGGCACCGCGGTAGCCGGTCTCGACCCATACCGGCCGCACACCTTTGTTTGGTTTCACCGCGATCTGGCCGCCGAGACTTTTGTTCCGGGGCCCATCCACCTGATCTATCGCGACGATCGCCTCGTCGTGATCGACAAGCCCGCCTTCCTCTCGACCATTCCCCGCGGGCGCCACGTCGTGCAGAGCGTGGTGGTGCGGCTGCGCGCCGAACTCGGGCTTCCGGAGCTCTCGCCGCTGCATCGGCTGGATCGCGTGACGTCGGGGCTGGTGGTGCTGGCAACCGAGCGGCGGTGGCGCGGGGCATATCAGTCGATGTTCCAACGGCAGGAGGTCGCCAAGACCTATCGGGCGCTGGCACCGCTGCTGCCGAGCCTCGACCTGCCTGTGACGGTGCGCAACCACCTCACGACCCGCCGTGGTCAGTGGCAGGCCGAGGTACTGCCGGACGCGCCGGCCAACGCTGAGTCGTTGATCGAACTCGACTCGGTGATCGACGGCCTGGGCGTCTACAGACTGACGCCGCGCACCGGCCGCACCCACCAATTGCGCATGCACATGCTCGGCCTCGGGATTCCGATCAATGAGGACCCGATCTATCCGGTCGTGCGAGAGATCGCGATCGACGATTTCACCCGCCCCCTGCAGTTGCTGGCAAACGAGGTGCGCTTCACCGACCCGATCGACGGTCGCCCGCGGCAGTTTGCCAGCGTGCGAACGCTCCCGTTGCGCAGTGAGGTCGGCTGAGCCTGGGTGTCGCGCATCGCGACACGCGGTTGAGAAGCTGACAGGTGTTCAAACCAGGGCGAACTTCTCAAACACATGCCGCGAGCCTTGATGGTGCGCGTTCAAAGCTCGCCAAACGGATGCCTAGGCTAGACCCATGGCCACAGTCATTCTCGTGCGGCACGGCCGCACCACCGCAAACACCGCCGGAATACTCGCCGGGCGGGCCGCCGGCGTGCGACTCGACCAGATCGGGCAGGACCAGGCGGCGCTGACCGGAAAACGCCTCGCGGTGGTGCCCCTGGTCGCCGTGGTCTCCAGCCCCCTGGAACGCTGCCAGCAGACCGCGCAGCTCATTCTCGACCACCAGAGTGGTTCCCCGGTCATGCCGATTGACGACGATCTCACCGAGTGTGATTACGGCCAGTGGCAGGGCCGGACCATCAGCGACCTGGCCACAGAAGCCCTCTGGTCGGTGGTGCAGACGCAACCCTCAGCCGTGGTCTTTCCCGGCGGCGAGTCGATGGCGGCGATGCAGGCGCGATCAGTGGCCGCGATTCGACGCCACGACGCCGCCTTCGAGGCGCAGCACGGGCCCGGTGCCGTGTGGGTCGCGGTCAGCCACGGCGACGTTATCAAGTCCATTCTGGCTGACGCGCTCGGCATGCACCTGGACCTGTTCCAACGTATCAACGTCGGGCCCGCGTCGGTATCGATCGTGCAATACGGCCCCAAAAGGCCGAGCGTGCACGCGACCAACACCGACGGCGGCGATCTGTCCTGGCTGGCTGGCAGCATCCACCCAACGGATGCGCCGGTCGGCGGTGGGGCCGGTCATCAGCCAGCGCGCACCTCGACCGCGTAAAATATTCACATGCCCACAATCGTCCATGAGTTCGACTGGCCCGACCGGGTAGTCGTCGGTACCGTCGGCCTGCCTGGGTCGCGCACATTTTACTTGCAGGTGCGCAGCGGCACCCGCATCGTGAGCATCGCGCTGGAGAAACAGCAGTCGGCGCTTCTCGGCGAAAAGATCGACGAGATTCTCGACCAGTTGATCACCTTAGAGGGCAATCCCTTCAGCATTCCGACCACGACCCCCATCGAGCTCGTCGACAACGACCCGCTCGAACAGCCCGTCGCCGAGGAATTTCGCACCGGGGCGATGAGCCTGGGCTGGGACCCTTCGACGGTGCAGGTCGTGATCGAGGCCTACCCGATCACCGACGATGATGAGGAATTGCTCGATCCGGCAGACGTGGCTGAAATGATGCTGGTGCGCATCCCCGTCGGCACGGCGCGAGCATTCGCGAAACGCACGCGCGAGGTCGTCGGCGCCGGCAGGCCCATGTGCCCCCTCTGCGGTTACCCTGTCGACGCCGATGGGCACACCTGCACCCTGCCCGAAGCCTGATGCCCATTCCCGACCTGATCAACGGTGAGCTGAAGCTCACCGGCCGCATCACGACGGCCTCGAATGCAACGTTCTTGGGGAGCATCGACGGCGCGGTGGTCGTCTACAAACCGGTGGCGGGGGAGCATCCGCTGTGGGATTTTCCGGGCGGCCACCTGGCCAATCGCGAGGTGGCGGCCTACTTGGTGTCGCAGGTCTTCGGCTGGAACGTCGTGCCGCACACCTGGCTGCGCGAGGGCCCGATGGGCGAAGGCATGGTGCAGCTGTGGCAGGAGTCTGACCCCGCGCAGGCCGCCGTCGACCTCGTGGCCTCCGATGCCGTGCCGGATACCGGGTGGCGACACGTTCTCGATGGGCGAGACGAGCACGAACGGATGGTCACCCTCATCCACGAAGACAGCGCGGCGCTACGCCGCATGGCCGTGTTCGACATCGTCGTGAACAATGCCGATCGCAAGGGCGACCACATTCTCGCCATGCCCGACGGTCACCGGCACGGCGTCGACCATGGGCTCACCTTTCATATCGAGCACAAGCTGCGCACCGTGCTGTGGGGCTGGCTCGGCGATGCGCTCACCGACGAGGAACTCGAGGGCATAGACCGGGTGCAGGCCGACCTGAATGGTGCGCTGGGCGCGACCCTTGCTGGCCTTCTGAGCGCCGAAGAAGTTGCTGCGCTCGCGGAACGCTGCGGTCGGTTGCGGTCAGAGGGGGAGTTCCCCGCCCCGAGCGGCGATATGCCCGCGGTGCCCTGGCCCCTGTTCTGAGCCATCTGTGCCACGCTTGATGCATGGATCTTGAGGTATCGCCGGCGCTAACCATTCCCGAGCGCGAACTCGGCTGGCGGTTTTCGCGTTCGTCCGGGCCCGGCGGCCAGCACGTCAACACCTCAGACAGCCGGGTCGAGCTGTCCTGGAACGTCGCCGACTCGACGGTGCTTTCCGATGATGAGCGGATGCTGCTGCTCACCCGCCTGAGTCACCGTCTCGTTTCCGGGGTGGTCACCATCGCCGCGAGCGAGCAGCGCTCCCAGCTGCGCAATCGCGAGATCGCCCTGCGCAAACTCGCCGATCTGGTGATCGCCGGGCTGGCGGCTGAGCCGCCCGCCCGCCGCGCAACCAAACCCACGAAGGGCTCGGGGCGGCGGCACCTCGCCGCCAAACAGCAGCGCTCAGCCACGAAGCAGAACCGCCAGCGTCCCGCTGCCGATTAGGGGCGGCCCACCGGTATCCGCTCGCCGAGAAGGCAACGGACTCCCGGGACGGTGCGACTTGACCGGTCGGCATCCGCTCGCCGCGGCAGCTACCGCACGAGCAGCATCTGCCGAAAATACGCCGCGAGCTCGTCGGTCGCCGTCAGCGGCAGCACGTTCGCGACGTACTGGTCGGGTCGCACGACCACGATGGCACCGTCGCGGCTGATTCCGCGCAGGGAGAAGATGTCGTGCTTAGGGTCGGTGGCGTAGAGCTTTTCGTAGTCGATCAACCCGAACGGGCCGGTTTTGGGCAGAAACACGTCGTCGACCCGGCTGATATCGACCTCGGCGTGGGCCTGCTGGTAGACCACCTTGACGTCGAAGATGCTGTCGATGTCACTCCCGTCCGGGGTGTGGGCGAGCAGCGGCGAGTCGCCAGAGGTGCGCATCCACTCTGCCCAGGTGGCCAGTTCAACGGATGCGGCGTCGGCAAACGCGTAGACGCGCCAGCGGCCGTCGGCGCGGTGGTGGTGGCCGAGTTCGATCGGGTTGGCGTCACCGACCCGCACCACCGGGGCCGACTTGAAGCGCTTACCGATCGGGAACCCGGTCGCGAGCGACTGGTGGGTCGCCTCGCCGATCAGCATCGACGGCGGATACTGGGTCATGAAGCCGGCCGGAAACTCCGCGGTCTGCGTGTAGAACTCCTCGAGCGGTACCTTGAGGTCCTCCGGCTTGGCGGCCATCAGTGACGACCACTCCTTGTCGAAGTCGATCAGGTTCTTGGCGATGACCTGGCGTTCGGCCGAATAGGTGCCGAGCAGGCTGTCGGGGCTGCGCCCGTCGATCACGTAACCGAGCTTCCAGCCCAGGTTGAAGCCGTCCTGCATCGAGACGTTCATGCCCTGGCCGGCCTTGGCGCTGTGCGTGTGGCAGGCGTCACCGAGAATGAAAACACGCGGCGAGCGGATGCCGATCTCCGCCGGCAGCACGTCGTCGAAGCGGTCGGTGAGGCGGTGGGCAACCTCGTACACGCTGTGCCAGGCGACGTTTTTCACGTCGAGGGTGTACGGGTGCAGAATGGCGTTCGCCTTCGCGATGATCTGCTCCATCGAGGTCTGGCGCACCGCGCCCTTGTCGTCGGGAGCGACTTCGCCGAGGTCAACGTACATGCGAAACAGGTAGCCGCCCTCGCGCGGAATGTGCAGGATGCTTCCGCCGGTTCCGGACTGGATGGCGCATTTGGTGCGAATGTCGGGAAAATCGGTGACGGCGAGAACGTCCATGACGCCCCAGGCGTGGAAGGCCGCGTCACCGGCGAGGGTGCAGCCGATCGAGTCACGCACAGCGCTGCGGGCACCGTCGGCGCCGACGACGTATTTGGCGTGCACGATGCGTTCCTGGCCTTTGTAGGCGCCGGTGGTGTGCACGAGCGTCACCGTGAGGGGGTGCTCGCCCTCATTCGTGTTCACGAGGCTGTGAAATTCGAAACCGAAATCCGGGGTCATGCGGGTGGGCGCATTGGCCATCACCTCGGCGAAATAATCCAGGACGCGGGCCTGATTGACGATGAGGTGCGGAAACTCGCTGATGCCGGTCGGGTCGTCGATGGCGCGGGCGGTGCGGATGATGTTGGCCGGGTTGGTGGGGTCGGGCTTCCAGAACGCCATCTCGGTGATGCGGTAGGCCTCGGCGATGATGCGTTCGGCGAAACCGAAGGCCTGAAAGGTTTCGACGCTGCGGGCCTGGATGCCGTCGGCCTGCCCGATCGCCAGGCGGTCGCCGCGGCGTTCGACGATGCGGGTCGTGATGTTCGGAAACTGGGAGAGCTGGGCGGCCGTGATCATGCCGGCCGGGCCCGTGCCGACGATGAGAACGTCGACGGTGTCGGGAAGTTCGTCGGGGCGATCGATGCCGACCCCGGCGGCGTCCTGAACGCGGGGATCGGTGGACACGTATCCGTGGTGGTGAAACTGCACGGCTTCCTCACTTCTCTGTGTGGTTCCTCGGTGTGGTCTCGCACGGCGATCAGTCACCGTTCGATAATAGAACACTGTGTTCTATTATCGTTTTCTGAATCATATACGACATTGGGTGATCTACAGGGGCCGGCGGTGTATCCGGCCGAGCATCCCACGCGCGCCTGAGTCTGGTGGAACGCCCGCCACCGCGGTCAACCGACCTTGAGCCAGGCGCGAGTGGTGGGCGCTACTCATCATTCGCGACTCGGTGCCGGGGCGCTAAACCGACGTCAAACTCGAGCTTCCGGGCGTCCGTCAAATAATTGGTTGCGGCAGATGAGAAGTACTGGTGCTGGCTCGCCGTTGAGAAGGAGACACGGGCTAGTGCACGCCTGCCAGGGTAGACGCGTCCAAGCCAGATCGCGCGCCCGATATTGTGACCGGGGGCCTGCCACGAATAGCTGGCTAGCCATCCGCTCTTCGTGGGTTGATGATTAGTCTGTGATGGAAGATGCGGAGTCTGCGGGGTTCGGGTTGTGAACCCGGCGGCCCGGCGGGTGCAGCGCGTCTACCTGACCCTGATGCTTGGGAACACGCTCGCGGCGTCGTTCATCTGGGGCATCAACACCCTGTTTCTGCTCGACGCTGGACTGTCGAACTTCGAGGCCTTCGCCGCCAACGCGTTCTTCACCGTGGGCATGGTGATCTTCGAGATTCCGACCGGGGTAGTCGCCGACACCGTCGGGCGTAAGGCGTCCTATCTGCTCGGCACCATCACGCTGGTGGTCACGACCGGGCTGTACTGGATGCTCTGGCTCTGGCACGCGCCATTCGTCTGGTGGGCGATCGTGTCGGTGCTGCTCGGACTCGGCTTCACCTTCTTCTCCGGCGCCGTCGAAGCCTGGCTGGTCGATGCCCTCGCCGCGACCGGCTACACCGGCAGCCTCGAGGCCGTGTTCGGCCGCGGCCTCGTGGTGACCGGAATCGCCATGTTCTCCGGCTCCGTGCTCGGCGGGGTGATCGCCCAGGTCACTGACCTCGGGGTGCCGTTCCTGGTGCGTGCCGGGGTGCTCATGCTGATGTTTGTCTTCGCGTACATCGTTATGAAAGACCTCGGCTTCAACCCGGATCGCTCCGCCGGCCCGCTGAAAGCGACCCGCAACGTGCTGACCCAATCGATCGAGCACGGCCTGAAAAAGCGCTCGGTGCGCTACGTGATCTTTTCGGCGCCCTTCGCCGGCGGGGTCGGAATCTATGCGTTCTACGCGCTGCAGCCCTATCTGCTCGAGCTGTACGGCGACCCGACCGCGTATTCCATTGCCGGGCTGGCCGCGGCCGTGCTGTCCCTGGCGCAGGTGGCCGGCGGACTGCTCGCGCCGCGCATCCGCTCACTGTTTAGAAAACGCACCAGCATGGTGTTGGTGACGTCGCTCGTCAGCGTCGGTATCCTGGTCGCGCTCGGCCTGAACAGCCTGTTCTGGCTGGCCGTCTTGCTGTTGGTCGTCTGGGGCTTCGTGTTCGCCGTCGCCGGGCCGGTACGGCAGGCGTATCTCAACGACATGATCCCGTCGAAACAGCGCGCAACCGTGCTGTCGTTCGACTCGCTGTTCGGCAGCCTCGGTGGCGTGTTCATCCAGCCGGCCCTCGGTCGCGCGGCCGACCTGCAGGGCTACGGCACCTCGCTTGTGATCGGCGCCGTCGTCGAGCTCATCGGTCTGCCGTTCCTTCTGGCCAGCCGCCGCCAGCAGGATCCAGCTGACGCCCGCACCATCCAAGCGGATGCGCCGCCGCCCGCCGGCGCTTAGCTCCCGTCGCGCACGTCTTGGAGGAAATTGCGCACGTGCTCGCCCAGGATCACCTCGCCTATTTGCCGGTTGGTCGGTCCTCGCTCACCCTGGACGCAGGGGCCGATCCCGTGCGCCTGCTGCTCGTCGGTGGTGAACCACTCGGTGAACAAAATCTGAGGTGGTGGAACTTCGTCGGCCGCAGCGACGAAGAAATCGTCAGCTACCGAGCCCAGTGGCAGACCGAGATCGGTGCGGCCGACGATGACGCCTGCTTCGACAGGGACGAGCTGCGCTTTGGCGCCTTTCCTGACGGCGAGCCCGTCCTGATCCCCGCGCCGCCACTGCCCACGGTGCGCCTCCGTTTCCGCAGTTAGCGGCATGGTCCCTGGTCAAGACCACCATCTCGTGGTTGTCGACAGTGCTGGCTTCGGGAGTGCCGAGTAGGGGAACGCCTAGTTTTGGTAATCGTCGTGCGGGTGACCCGGTGTCGGGTCGTCCCCTCTGCGGTGGTCGAGCTGGTCGAGACCGGCATCCCGCGACTCGCCGCCGTCTACGGGACCAGCCACGGGCGGGCACAGCGTCGGCGGGTCGTCCTTCACGCTCTGCGCCCAGGCGGCTCCTTCTGGGTCGACGAACCGCACCCCGCCGCGACGCGGGCTGGTCAGCGCGTCGTAGGTTGCCATCCACATTTCCCCCTGCTCCGGCGGAAACAGCGCATGCAGGGTCACCATGCCGTCGGCCCGCCGCCACAGCGACCAGGTGGTGTCGTCGCGAGCCTGCTTCTCCCGCGCCAGAATGCCCGCCGCGTCGAGGTCGTCCCGCATGCGCCTGGCCCGTTTGTAGGCCTGCTCGGTGTTCATCCCCGGCGCCGCAACGAGCAGCACGCGAAGCGCTGCGGCAAGTTTCTCGGCTGCGAATTCGCGGGGCTGGTCGAGCAAGTCGGGGTTGGCGTCACATCATTCACGGTCGACCAAAGGGTTTTCGGCTACAACGGCGTGAAATTCGGCGGCCACGCTGAGTACCTGACCATTGCCGAAGGCGGTCTCGTGGCCGAGATTCCGGCCTCAACGTCGTAGACCAGACCTGCTGTTTCTGAAAAAGATCGGCAACGTCGTCATTCACGTGCAGGACGAGATTTAATTACGCGCGTCCCAGAAACCAGCGTGCACTTCGGCAGCCTCGGCGAGAAGGGCCGGACCGGCCACGGTCACGCTGTTGCCGCCACGGGCGAACACCTCGCGGCAGGGCAGATCCATGGTGGCCTCGCCGTCTTGCAGCGGAACCATCGTCGCGAGCTGTTCTTCGGGCAGCGCATAGACAACGCGGCCGATGCCAGCCCAATAGATCGCTCCCGAACACATGGCGCACGGTTCGGTGCTCGTATACAGGGTGCTCGAGCGCAGAGCGTCCCGGGCGAGCAGCGTCGCCGCGATGCGCACCAGGTTCATCTCGGCGTGCCCGGTCGGATCGCCAAGCGTCACGACGGTGTTCTGACCCTCGATGATGATGTCTTCGCTCGTGACGAGGATCGCTCCGAAGGGGTGGTTGCCCACTTCACGGGAGGCGCGGGCGACTTCGATCGCGTGGCGCAGATGCGCTTCGTCGGAACTGGATACCGTGCTGAGGTCAGTCATGAGAGTCACTTTCTCAATGGGGGAAAGATTCAAGCCTAATCACCCTCGCAGCTACTTTTCGGCGGACTGACGCTCGCGGAAGGCGATCATGTTCATGCGGTTGCCGCAGCGCACACTGCAGAAACGCTTGGACCCGTTGCGGGACAGGTCGAGAACCAGGCCGGTGCAGGCATCCGCTTCGCAGATGCGCAAGCGACCCATTTCGTCGCTGCGGATCACATCGATCAACGCCAGGGCCGCCTCGACGCGCATGCGCTCGCCGAGCGGTGCTTCGGGCACGGTCGCGTGCAGATGCCAGTCCGACACATCGTGACGCGCGAGCTGGGGGAGCGCGCGAGCCTCGCGCAGCATGCGATTGACCTCGATCACCGCGTCATCGCGGCCCAGGGTCCACACCCGACGGAGTAGGGCTCGAGTCTGCCGTACATCGCGCAGTTCGGCGCCATCCCCGTCGATGCGCCCGGTGAACGGAATCGGGGCGAGCAGCGCGGCGAGATCGGCGAGCGTTTCGAGCTCGTCTCGACCGCTGCGGGAGGCCCCTGCGTCGGTATCGCAGAGCATGACCACGAACTCGAGAGCCTCCTCGGTGTCAGGGGCAAAATGCAAGTTGACTCCTAATGCACTCGGTCGTACTGTCAGTGGTGTAAAGCAGTTTAGACCATGACAGAAGGGCGCCTCCGTGAAGCTGACGTCGATCCCCGGCGGCCTCGCCGTCGCGGTGCTCTCGGCCGTCTCGTTCGGCACCTCCGGCGCGCTCGTCAAGCCCCTGCTCGAGGCCGGATGGTCGCCGGCCGCCGCCGTCACGGTTCGCGCCTTCACCGCCGGACTCGTGCTGCTGCCCCTGGCCGTCATGGCTTTGCGGGGGCGCTGGGCCGCCCTATGGCTCGGGCGTTGGAGGGTACTCGGCATGGGCATCGTCGGCGTGGCGTGCACCCAACTCGCCTACTTCGCCGCCATTTCGACCATCCCGGTCTCGACCGCGCTGCTCATCGAATTTCTAGCCCCGCTCATTCTGGTCGGCGTCGCCTGGGCCGTTTCCAAGCGGATGCCCCGCCCGGCCGTGTTCCTCGGCTCGGCCCTCGCAGTCGGCGGCCTTGTGCTGGTGATCGGGCCCGGAGCGATCCAGACGGTCGATCCGATCGGCCTGACCTTCGCGTTTCTCGCCGCAATTGGCTGCGCCGCCTACTTCTTCATTGCCGCGCGCCCGGACCGCGACCTGCCGGCCGTCGCGCTCGCGGCCTTCGGCCTGATCGTTGGCGGCTTCATTCTCGGTCTGCTCGGGGTTACCGGCTTGCTGCCGATCACGGCAACCTTTGGCGACCTGCCGCTGTTCGGCGCGCTGGCGCCGTGGTGGGTGCCGCTGGTGCTGCTCGTGCTCGTCAGCACCGCCGTCGCGTATAGCACCGGAATCACTGCGGCCGGCGTGCTCGGCTCCCGGCTCGCGTCCTTCGTCGGACTGCTCGAGGTCGTCTTCGCCTCGCTGTTCGCGTGGCTGCTGCTCGGCGAGCAGCTCAGCCCGCTGCAGTTACTCGGCGGGCTGCTGATCCTCGGTGGAATCGCTGCGGTGCGGTCCGAGCGCGCCGAGGCCCTGCCATCAATAGCGCCGCTCCATCACGACACCGCGGCCGCCGCCTCCGGGGAGGCGACGGCCGCGGCATCCACTCACTGAGTCGTTAGTCGCCGAACGCGACGAGGTGGCGCTCGGAACCGTACCGGACATGCGGGAGACTGGACCCATGTCCGATCTCACCCTGCGCGGCGGCGTCGGCAGCCGCATTGACAGCGAGATCGAGGTTAAACGGTCCCGGTTCCTGTGCCGTCTGGTGCGCACCGAAACCGAGGACGGCGCGCACGCTGCCGTCGACGAAGCCCGCTCGGAGCACTGGAAGGCTCGCCACCACTGCTCGGCGTTGGTGCTTGGTCCGGGCGGTGCTCCCGACCAGATACGCCGCTCGAATGATGACGGTGAGCCGTCGGGAACGGCGGGCCGGCCCATGCTCGAGGCGCTGGCGGGGCGTGGCTTCGTCGACTGTGTGGCCGTTGTCACGCGCTATTTCGGCGGCACCCTGCTCGGTGCCGGCGGCCTCGTGCGCGCCTACTCCGAAGCCGTTCTGACCACGATCGACTCGGCGCACTCCCGGGGGCTCGTCGTGGGGCGTGATCGCCGCGAACTGTTCACGCTTGCGCTGTCCCATGCGGATGCCGGTCGTATCGAGGCCGAGCTGCGCCAGCGGGGCGTGCTCGTGCTCGGCACAGACTACGGTCGCGAAGCGGTGCTCCGGCTGGCCGATGATGACCCCGAACGGCTCGCCGCGGTCGTGGCGGGGGTGACGGCCGGAAGCGCCGAACTCGAGTCGGTCGGCCACGAATGGGTCGACGTCCCGGCATGACCATGCCATTCGATCCGGCTTGCGGCCGGGACTGCTGGCGTCAGGCGAGGCCGGCGTCGTGGATGCAACGGGCGATGTGCACCCGGTTGGCCGAGTCCAGTTTCGTGAACAGATGACCGACGTGGGTCTTAACCGTCGCGACGCCCATGAACAGCTCGGCGGCGATCTCGGCGTTGGACAGCCCACGCCCGATCGCGATCGCCACCTCGGTTTCGCGTTCGGTGCGTCGACCGAGCAAGGCTTGGGCGCGCTGCTGCCGGTCGTCCGGCGCACGAATCACCCTCGCGATGAGCTGTGCAGTGACGCTCGGGGAAAGCATCGGGTCCCCGTTTGCTACCCGGCGTATGGCGGCGACGAGCTCGGCCGGTGGCGTGTCCTTCAGAAGAAAACCCGCTGCACCGTGCCGCAGCGCGGTGAGCACCATATCGTCCGTGTCGAAGGTCGTCAGCACGATCACCCTGGCCGGATCGCCGCGCTCCTGCAGGGCACGGGTGGCCGCAAGACCATCCATCCGTGGCATACGGATATCCATGAGTACCACGTCGGGCGCCTCTCGGCCGATGAGTTCCAGCGCCGCGAGCCCGTCACCGGCCTCCCCGACGATCTCGATCGCCGGGTCTCCGCCGAGGATCAGGCGCAGGCCGGTTCGCACCAAGGCGTCGTCGTCGGCGAGCACAATACGCACGGTCAGGTCCATGGCAACCATGCTTGCAGAAGAAACGAGCCATCCGGTTCGATGCCGTGCCTTATCCGGCCGCCAGCGAGTTCGGCGCGTTCCTGCAAACCGATCAGGCCGACGCCGCTCCCGGTTGCGTCGGTCCAGCGTGACCGAATGCTGGGGGTGGCGACCTCATTGCGCACTTCGAGGTGCAGCAGGTCTTCGACGCGCTCGAGCCGGAGGGTGACCGGCTGACCCGGCGCGTGTTTACGCGAGTTGGTGAGTGCCTCCTGCACGAAGCGATAGGCGGTGCGGGACACGGTTTGAGACGGCCCCGGCGTTACCTGGTCTGAACCGGCCAAACCGGGGGCATCCGTTTCATCGAGTGTCACCCTTGTGCCAGCCTCGCGCGCCTCGGCCAGCAGTGCAGGAAGGTCAGCCAGCGTCGGCTGGGCCGGTTCGGGTTGCCCCGCCACAGTAGTGGCTTGCCCGCCGCGCAACACGCCGAGCACCTGCCGCAGCTCGGTCAGGGCGAGGTGGGCGTTGTCCTGGATGATGCCGGCTGCCTGCGCCGTCTCCTCCCGGGTGAGGTCGGTTCGATACGTCAATGCGCCAGCGTGCAGGGCGACGAGGGAAATGCGGTGCGCGAGTACGTCGTGCATTTCGCGGGCGATGCGAGTGCGCTCGGCGTCGCGGGCTGACGCGGCGCGAAGTGTCTGCTCTCGTTCGGCGTTTAGGGCACGCTCGCGGAGGGTGGCCAGCAGGTCGCGGCGCGCTCCGATGTAGAACCCGGTGGCCACGCAAATGGCGTAGATGGCGATCGCCAGACCACCGGATGCCCACGGCACCGGATACAGAGTGAGATCGGCCAGGCTCGCCCGCACGATCACCTCGTAGAAGACGGTGGCCAGGCCCCAGATTACGCCGACGACAATGACGCCTTTCCAGCGGCGCCGGGTGCTCATCGAAATTGCAGCCCAGATGGCCGCCGCGAACGAGGACGCCGACACGGCCGACAGCGCAGCGGTCACGGCGGCGATCAATACCGGGTGCCGGCGACGCAGCGGGAGCAGGCACAGCGCGACTGCGCCGAGGACGAAGTCCAGAAGGATCAGACCGCCGAGCAGATTTTCCGACACCTGGGCGTCGGAGAATGCCCCCGAATAGTCGGCGCACACCAGAACCAGGATGACAAAGGAAGCCAGGGCGGTCGCGAGGTACCGCCAGATGCGCGACCAGGGCCGCAGTCGCGGAGCCTGTCCGGAGTCGATCGCGTTGGTTTCGGTGGGAGGAGGCCGGGGGATCATTCTCCCCAGCGTACGGTCGTGCTTCCAGCCCGGCCTCCACCCGTGGTCTGCTTCGCCTGCAACTAAAAGTGGAGACGACGAAGGCCCCGGGGCTGATCCGCCCGTGCGGGGCCACCGCAACCATGGAGGAATGATCAACGCAGAACAAACTCGCGAAGCCCTGGAACGGAGTATGTCATGATCCTGGGAATTATGGTCGTCTGTGAAATTGGGTTCTGGACTGTCATCGTGCTCGGATTGTTCACCCGCTACATCCTGAAAACACCGCGCGTCTAAAACACCGCGCGTCTAAAACTCCGTGCTTCGGTCTCGCCCTGCTCTCGATGGCTCCCGTCATCGACCTCGTGCTCCTGATCACGACCGCCGTGCATCTTCGGTCGGGGGCCGAGGCGGAGTGGGCCACCGACCGCGGAAATACTGGAATTAGCTCGACCACGGTACACATTCGCCTCGCGCCGCGTAACGTTGGACAGCCCACCAGAAAGCCGCACGATGACGCACAGCCCGACGCACAGCCCGACGAACACCCCCGACACCGGCCTGAGCGCCGCGAGCACCGAGGCCCTGAGCGTGCGCGCCCTGTACGAAATTCTCGAACAGCGATTCAACGGCAAGACCTGGTCGCTGAACGAAATGGCGATCGGATACACCAACGATGTCGGCTACATCGGCCGCCTGCTGCTCGCCCACGACGGAACCTGGCCGATCGACGGAGACGCGACCGCCGAACTGACGCACAAGCTGGCGGAATCGCTCTGGTGGACCTTCGTGCCGGCCAGCAAGCTCGACATTGATATCGACCAGGCGTTCAGTGAGACCATGAGCACTATTCGCACCAACCTGGAAGCCACGATCGAACGAACCGCGCTTTAGGGAAACATTCCTGCGCCTCAAGCGTTGGGTTTCACATGAAGACGATTGTGTATAGCGAAACCGGTGACCCGTCCGTGCTCCACTTGGTTGATCGGCCGGTGAGTGAGCCCGGAGCCGGCGAAGTGCGCGTGCGAATCGCGGTGGGCGGGGTGAATCCGACCGACTGGAAGTCGCGCCGTGGCGCGCGCCCGGGGGAATCCCTCGCGTTCCCTGACGTGGTCCCGAACCAGGACGGTTCCGGGCTCGTCGACGCGGTCGGCTCCGGTGTCTCGAATGTGGCCGTCGGCGATCGCGTCTGGCTCGCCCTCGCCGCCTACCAGCGGGCCGCCGGCGGAACCGCCCAGGAGTACGCCGTGCTCCCGGCAGAACGCGTCTTTCTGCTGCCCTCCTCGGCGAGTTTTGACCAGGGCGCGTGCCTTGGTGTGCCAGCGATCACCGCTTACCGGGCGCTCACTGTCGCCGAGGATGGACCGCGGCGGCTGCATCCCGGCGCGCTCGACGGCAGGATCGTGCTCGTCGCGGGTGGTGCAGGCGCCGTCGGCCATGCCGCCATCCAGCTCGCCCGCTGGGCAGGAGCGACCGTGATCACGACGGTGAGCGGGCCGCCCAAGGCAGAGCTCGCGGCGGCAGCCGGCGCACACCATGTGCTTACCTACACCGCCCCCGATGTCGCCGCTGAAATCCGAGCCATCGCACCCGACGGCGTCGACCTCATCGTCGAGGTAGCCCCGGCCCAGAACTCCGAACTCGATCTGGCGGTCATCCGCAACCGCGGATCGATCGCCGTCTACGCCAACAACGGCGGCGACCAGATGACCCTCGACGTGCGTAAACACTTCAGTCTCAACGTGCGCTACCAGTTCGTCCTGCTCTACACAGTGGGCATCGAGGTCGTGCAGCAGGCCGCTGCCGCCATCAACGAAGCCCTCGTTGACGGCGCTTTGCCCGTCGGATCGGATGCGGGACTGCCGCTGCACCGCTTCGAACTGGCCCACACCGCGGATGCCCACGCCCTCGTCGAAAGCGGGGTCACCGGAAAGGTGCTCATCGACGTATCGCGGGCCTGACAGCGCGAAAGCCCCCTCGCCGCGAACGGTGAGGGGGCTTTCGAGTTCAGACTCTAGTACTCGCGGCGCGGAGCGCGCGGCGGGCGGTCGCCCTGCTCGGCGGAGCGTGAGGCTCCGCCCTTGTCGGCACGCAGCTCGATCAGCTTGCCGCTGATGCGGGTGTTCTCCAGCTTGGAGAACACGTCGCCCGCGAGGTCAGCGGGAAGCTCGACCAGGGAGAACTCCGGCAGAATCTTGATGTGGCCGAAGTCGTCGCGGCTCAGGCCACCCTCGTTGGCGAGGGCGCCGACGATCTGACGCGGCTCCACCTTGTGACGCTTGCCGACCTCGATGCGGTACTGGGCCATCGGCTTGCCGCTGGAGCGAATCGGGCGTTCGCTGCGCACCGGACGATCGTCGCGGGCGCCGTAGCTGCCCCGATCGTCCCGGCCGCCACGGTCGTCGCGACCAAAACGGTCTGAGCGGTCGGGTCGGTCCGACCGACCGCCACGCTCGGGACGATCGCCGCGCTGCTCGGAGCGTTCGACCCGCTCGTCGCGTTCGAGGCGCTGCTGGGCGCGAACATCCTCGGCTGAGAGCAGCAGGGGCGTCTCGCCCTGTCCGACGACGGCGAGGGCCGCAGCCACATCGACCTCGGGCACGTCGTGGTGCGACACGTAGTGCGCGATGATGTCGCGGAACTTGCTGATCCGGTCGGTCTCGTCGAGCGCCGCGGTGATGGCGTCGTCGAAGCGCGTCAGGCGCGTCACGTTGACGTCCTCAACGCTCGGCAGCTGCATCTGGGTCAGCGGCTGGCGGGTGGCCTTCTCGATCGCGGAGAGCAGGCGACGTTCGCGCGGCGTGACGAAGCTGATCGCTGCGCCCGAGCGGCCAGCACGGCCGGTACGGCCGATGCGGTGCACATACGACTCGGTGTCAATCGGAATGTCGTAGTTGACCACGTGGCTGATGCGCTCGACGTCGAGGCCGCGAGCGGCGACATCCGTTGCGACGAGAATGTCGAGCTTGCCGCTCTTGAGCTGGTTGATGGTGCGTTCGCGCTGCACCTGCTGCACGTCACCGTTGATCGCCATGGCGGAATAACCGCGCGCACGCAGCTTCTCGGCCAGCAACTCGGTCTCGTTCTTGGTGCGGGCGAAGATGATCATGCCCTCGAAGTTCTCAACCTCGAGAATGCGGGTGAGCGCATCGAGCTTCTGCGGGTACGACACCATCAGGTAGCGCTGGGTGGTGTTCGCGCTGGTCGTGGTCTTGCTCTTGACCGTGATCTCTTCGGGATCGTGCAGGTACTTCTTGGAAATGCGGCGAATCTGAGCCGGCATCGTGGCCGAGAACAGTGCGACCTGCTTGTCGTCCGGGGTATCGGCGAGAATCGTCTCGATGTCCTCGACGAAGCCCATGTTCAGCATCTCGTCGGCCTCATCGAGCACCAAGAACTTCAGCTCTGAGAGGTCGAGGGTGCCCTTGGCGAGGTGGTCCATGATGCGACCGGGAGTACCGACGACGATGTGCACCCCACGGCGCAGGGCCGACAGCTGCTGGCCGTAGCCCTGTCCGCCGTAGACCGGCAGCACGTGCACGCCGCGCATGTGGGCGGCGTACTTCTCGAACGCCTCACAGACCTGCAGCGCGAGCTCACGCGTGGGCGCAAGCACGAGGGCCTGCGGGTTCTTTTGGGACAGGTCGAGCCGGTTCAGAATCGGCAGCGCGAACGCGGCCGTCTTGCCGGTGCCGGTCTGGGCGAGTCCGACAACGTCGCGGCCCTCCAGCAGTGGGGGAATAGTGGCGGCCTGAATGGCCGAGGGGGTTTCGTAGCCGACGGCTTTGAGCGCCTTGAGCATGGCGTCATTGAGTCCGAGATCGGCAAATGTCTTGGTTGCAGTGGCAGTTTCTGCCTCGTTCTGCGCTGTGGTGTCTGGTGCGGTCATGGTACCAACGGTAGTCGAAGACAGGGCCCCCGGTGTAAAGGCTCGTCGACGACCCTTAAAGCGGATGCCCGGGGCCGCACCATCCGCTTTCTTCCGCCGACGTCTGCTCGTCTGGGCCATCCGGACCGCGGCCAACGGGGTCGGTATCGGACCGGTCTGGAAACGGTCGACGGCGGTCACCCCGGGGCTAGTTCACAGCACGGGCGCCTCTGTGAGACTGGACCCATGGAACAACGCGTGAACTTCATTACCCTGGCCACGAGCGACCTCGAGGCCGTACGCACGTTTTATCGCGACGGCCTCGGCTGGACGCCGCTCGTGGACGTTCCCGGTGAGATCGTGTTCTTCCAGGTCGGACCCGGCCTGATGCTTGGGCTCTTCGATGCCGAGAAATTCGACGCAGACCTGCAACGCGAACACACGACCACCGGCGCGACCGGCGTCACCCTCTCGCACAACCTCGACAGCCGGGACGAAGTCACCACAACGGTTGCGGCGATGGCGGCCGCCGGCGGTACCGTACTGAAACCCGCTCAGGACGGCGCGTTCGGCGGCATCTTCCACGGCCACGTCGCCGACCCGAACGGCGTCATCTGGGAGATCGCGCACAACCCCGGCTGGCACGTCGACGACGATGGAACCGTCTCGTTCGGCTAGGGCCTAAGCCTTCAGGAACGCGATTGCCGCCTCGCGGAAGGCGCGTGACGTTGGCGCGTTGAAGTGATTGCGGCCCGGAATCTCAAAGAAGCCACCGTTCGGCGTCACCTCGGCCAGCGCGCGCGACGCATCGAGAATGCTGTCTTCGCTTCCGGTCGCAAACAGCAGTGACTGCTCTGGGGCGTTCGCGGCTCCGGGCTGCGGGCCGCCGCGCATACCCTCGACGAGGGCGACGAGGGCCGCGAGATCGTTGCCCGGCAACGCCTTCGCCATCGTGAGGTAGGCGCCGGTGAGCCGGTCGGTGACGTCGACTCCGTGTTCGAGGTGGGCGCGGGCATCCGCTATCTGAAAGCGTTTGAGCGGGTCACCGTCGGGGATGCCGCCAAGAACGGCGTGCGTGATGCGGCCGCCGAGATCGCGGGCGGCCTGCCAGCCGACCCGTGCACCGAGTGAGTAGCCGACGTAGCGCACCTCGGTGAGCAGGTACGCGTCGAGTACGGCTTCGACGTCGGCGACGAGCAGCTCCATCGTGTACGCGTCGGGGGAGTGCGGCTTGTCGCTGGCGCCGTGGCCGCGCTGGTCGATGCCGATCACGTGAAAGCCAGCCCGGGTCAGGTCACGGGTCCATCCCGTGGCGTGCCAGTTGGCGATCGCACTCGAGGCGAAGCCGTGCACGACGAACACGGTCGGGTGCTCCGGGTCGCCGAGCTCGTAGGTGGCGAGCTGCACGCCGTCCGGCGACAGAACGAAAAGGTGCTCGGGGGCGGTTCGGTGCGACATTCCCCCATTTCACCACGGATGCCGCGGCCCTGGTTCCCCAGAGCCGCCCGGACTAGTGAGTTCTCGCCGACGTCCCATCGATCCAGACTCGTACCCGCGCGTCACGCATATTCTAATAAATAATATAGATAAGTAAACAATACGTTTACTCAAAAATATATTGTTTTAGTTATGGACCTTTCTGCGAATCCCTTTAGGCCTGGTGCTGGAAGAGTTCCGCCGGTACTTGCTGGTCGGGCCGCCCTCCTAAGCGAATTCCGAACCCGGCTCTACCAGGCGCGAGAATCCGGCGAGGGGGAACGACCTTGGATTCTCTCCGGGCTCCGCGGAGTGGGTAAGACCGTTTTGCTCAATCAGCTGGGACGTGATGCGGCCGATCTCAAGCTCATCTTCGTTAAGGTTGAAGCCTCGAGGAGTCAACCCTTGGCCGCCGCATTGGCCAAGGAACTGTACTTGGCTCTGCGCCGTCTCCTCTTGACTTCAGACCGTGCTCGGGCGCTGTGGTCGAGAGCTGCAAGTGTTCTGCGTTCGTTCCAAGTGCGGGTTGACCCGTCTGGCACCTACTCCTTCGCATTCGACATCGAACCCGAGCGCGGTGTTGCCGACAGCGGAGATTTGGCCGTTGACCTGCAGGAGCTGTTGGAAACTGTCGGACTGGCCGCCCGTGAAGCAAACTCGGTTCTCATTTTGGCAGTCGATGAACTTCAAGAAGCATCAACCGAGGACCTCGCCGCGCTGAATGTTGCCCTGCACAACCTCGGGCAGGATGTATTTCCCGTCCCGGTCGTCTTTGTCGGAGCCCGGCTACCTTCCCTCCCCGCGGTGCTCGCCGATGCGACGAGCTACGCGGAGCGGCTCTACGATTACCGACAGATCGGACTGCTGGACACGGCCGCAACCATGGACGCGCTCACTGGCCCCGCACGCGCTCACGGAGTCGCGTGGGATGTCGATGCCCTGGACTCCGCGGTGACAGCCACCGGTGGGTACCCCTATTTCATCCAAGCGTGCGGAAGTCATGTGTGGTCCGTTCGGGCAACAGACATTATCAGCCTGGACGATGCCCGAATCGGCATTGAGGCGGCACGAATTGAGGTAGAACAGGGGCTCTACCAATCGAGATGGGGACGAGCGACCCCCACCCAGCGTGCCTTTATGTCGGCGATGGCAGTCGATGACGATGCCCCCTCGTCCATGGCCGAACTCGTCACCAGGCTTCAAAAAAAGCGCACCACCGATCTTTCCGTCAACCGTCGAGACCTGATCCGAAGTGGGCACATTTACACGCCCGAACGGGGTTATGTCGCCTTTACAGTGCCCGGCATGTCCGGTTTCATCGTCCGACAAAGCGACTAACCGTTTCGTTGATGCCGGCGCGCCGGTTCCCCGGATTCGCTCGAACTGCCCTATTCGCAGTGGTGCGCGAAGACTATTCTGGGCGACAAACAGGCCGTCCACGCCCGGTGGGTCGCGTGCTGCGGAACGCCCTGCCACTGGCCCTCCAGCATCAAGGACAAGCCCATGTCTATCACCATGAATGCGCTGCAAATCAAGTCGTTCGATACCCCGGACGAACGGCGCGCGCCGGAGAAGACCGTTCTGGGAGTGAACCACTTCAGGCCGTATACGATCGGCCGCATGACGATGCAGCCTGGCTGGAGTTGGTCCGAGTGCATCCAACCCGTGGTGCACACCGATTCCTGCCAGCTGGTCCACGTCGGCTATGCCATTTCGGGAACGCTCGAGACCGTGCTCGATGACGGCACCACGGCCACCATCACGGCCGGTGACGCCTATCCGATCCCGTCGGGACACAACGCGCGGGTAGTCGGTGACGAGCCGTTCATTGGCATCGAGTTTGAGTGCGCCGGGGTGTTTGGCGTGCCAACGAGCTGACCCAGCGTGTTCACCGATCGAGCGGATGCCGGGCGCCAGCTGGCCGCCCGGCTCGAGTACCTGCGACCCAGCGACCCCGTCGTCGTCGGCTTGCCGCGCGGGGGAGTGCCAGTGGCGTTCGAAGTGGCGGGGGCGCTGCACGCTCCGTTGGACGTCATCGTGGTGCGCAAGCTCGGCGCCCCGATGGATCCTGAGGTGGCCATGGGCGCCATCGGCGAGGACGGTGTGCGGGTGCTCAACGACGACGTCCTCCGGCAGGTTGGCGTGAGGGCGGCAGCCCTGAGCACGGTCGAACAGCGGGAACGGGCACAACTCGAAGCCAGGGAAACCCTGTTTCGTGGCGGTCGGGAGCGGGTCGCGCTCCAGGGTCGGGTGGTGATCATCGTGGATGACGGCATCGCAACGGGTGCCACCGCGCGAGTCGCCTGTCAGGTGGCTCGACGGCTCGGCGCTCGCCGGGTGGTGGTGGCAGCCCCCGGTTATGCTGGAGACACATTTTAGCGAGCGGGAGCACTCAGTGAACGAGAACACATCCGGGCCCAGCCCGCAGGTCATTGAGGGCGTTTTCGACCTCGCCCGCGACGGCCTGACCGGTCCGCTGGGTGAAATGCTCGACGCCGGGGTGCCCATCAATATGGTCAACCCGCGCGGAGACACGCTGTTGATCGTCGCGGCCTATCAGCAGCACCCCGAGACCGTCGCTGACCTGCTTCGCCGCGGGGCGGACGCATCCGCAATTAATGCGATGGGCCAAACCGCCATCTCGTGCGCGGTCTTTCGCAACAATGAGGCGATTCTGCGATTGCTCCTGGAAGCGGATGCCGACCCTCGCCTCGGCACACACAGTGGCGTCGCCATCGCCGACCAGTTCGGGCTGCCGCGCATGCGCGAGATCATCGAGTCGTACCCGCGCGACTGAAAGCCAGGAAGGGCGCCTCCCGAAGGGGAGACGCCCTGGCTGCTAAGCGGTTTGGTTAGCGGCCGAGTCCGAGATCGCCGAGAACGTCGTTGACGATCGAGTCGACCGAGCCGTCGATGTCACCGCTGTCGATGTCGCCGCCATCAACGCCATCGATGTCGGTGCCGTTACCGGCGTCGACCGGAGCCTCGATCGGTGCTACCACGTCGGTGCCGTTCCCGACGGATGCGTCATTGCCGACCTCGTTGCCCGAGGCGACATCGCCGATGTCGTTCGTGAGCGAGTCGTCAATGAGCGGGCCGTTGACGACGCCACCGTTCAAGGTGCCACCGTTGCCGACGCCGCCGACGGAGGTGTCGTTGCCGAGCACACCGTTGCCCGTTGCCTCGTTGCCGGAGAGGTTGAACAGGCCACCGATGATGTCCAGGCGGTTCTGTTCGGAGGAGTTGTCGGTGCTCGTGCTCGTCGTGGTGCTCGTGCTGTCGCCGGTGAAGGCCTGCGCGGGAGCGACGAAACCACCGATGATGAGAGCGGATGCCGCGGCGCCGGTGATTCCCAGCGCCGTGATCTTGCGAACGTTCGTGTGCTTCGTGATCGTGTTCATGAGAGCTCCTAATCGTTGTTCTGTTCCAGCCTCGAGTTGTTTTCGGGCCGCACAGATGGTCCGGAGCCCCGGCGATCCGGGTTTGGTTGACTCCCCCACAACGGGGGCCGTGAACCGTACGGCACGCTCATGTTGCGACCGCAGATCGCCGCGACGAGCGGCATCCACTCGCCGTCGCGGCAAAACCTGAGAAGACGCTGGCAGCCGCACTCTGAAAGAGAGGCAGTGTCGGAAGCGGCAGCAGGCAGGATGGCAGCACCTGCGGTGGCTCAACTCCCAAGTGGCCCGGTGGCAGGCGGTTCGGTCGGTCCAGCCAGGCGAGCACCTGCGGTACGCATATGCGTCACCATTGCGGTGGCGGCCGCTTCGGAATCACCCGCGGCGATAGCCTCATAGACGGCGGTGTGTTCCACAATGGCCAATCTTGCGTGCTCGTTGTCTTGAACAGACCGGTCCGACCAGACACGCAGGAGCGAGCGGATGTTCTGCAGCAGATCCAGAAGTGCCGTGTTGTCGGTGCTCTGCGCCAGTTCCAGATGAAACTGGAGATCAGCTTCGACGAACGCCGAGAGGTCGGATGCGGACAGTCGCATTTTCTCCAGATGGCCGTGCAGACGCGCGATCGCAGCGGGGGGCATCCGTTCGGTGGCGCGGTCGGCGTCTGCGGATCCGACGTTCATTTCTGGCATGATGGTCGTCTTGGCGACTGGATCGTTGATGAGCCCCTCGTCCTCGGACACGAATCGGGCGGTCGAATTGTTGCCGTCGGGCGAGCCATCGACCCGGAACGGGTGGGTGAACGTGTGTCCATTCTTGAGCCCCTGTCGGTAGCGATCGCCACCGCCTAAAAGGGCCGCATAACCATCGGTACCCGTGTTCTCATCACCGGTGCCGGTCCGATCCGCATCATCACCGCGCAGGTCGCTCGTGCCTATGGGGCCAGCGAGATCATCATCTCGGAAGTGAGCCGCGCACGCCGAGCGCAAGCGCTGCTCTTTGGTGCGACCCGGGCAATCGACCCGCTCGTTGAAGACATCGCGACGCTTGGACTCGCGGTGGACGTATTTGTGGATGCCTCGGGTGCAGCGAGCGCCGTGCAATCGGGCCTGCGAGCCGTTCGCGCCGGGGGAATCGTCGTGCTCGTCAGAATGGGCGCGGGGGAAATTGCCCTGCCGATTTCCGTCATCCAGAACCGTGAACTCATCGTCACGGGCATCTTTCGGTACGCCAACACCTGGCCGACGGCCATCGACTTGGTGAGTCGAGGCCTCGTTGATCTGGATTCCCTCGTCACCGGCCATTTCGACCTCGACCAGGTTGACGCCGCCCTACGTTCGACGACACAACCGGGTGTTCTGAAATCCATCGTGACCCCCAACCCGACCGCGCGATGACGGCGGCACCTGAGCGACCGGTGCTCCTGCCGAGCAACCAGCCAGCGAACCGGTTCTACGCCGGTGGGCCAAAAATTCGCGCCTTCCGGCACGAGGAAGGAAGCATCGATCATGTTCCCGAAGATTGGGTTGCATCGACCACGACGATTTTCGGTGAAAAGGACATTGGGCTGACCGAGCTTCCAACCGGGGAACGACTCCGCGACGCTGTTCTCGGTGACCCGGTCGGTTGGTTGGGCCGTGACCACCATGCACAGTTCGGTGCCGGTGCCGGTGTCTTTATCGTTGAGGTGCAGGAGCCCGAAGACATGTCCGTGCTGCTGGAGTGGAAAGGCTTTGCGTTCGATGGGCCGCGGCACGGTCATCTCGGGATTGGCGTCGAGAAAGCTTTGGAGGCGACCGACCGTCAGGGGTGGTCGTTGGCGGAGCTCGAAACGCTCCTCGTGCACGCTGGCACCGGCGCGCACACCCTGGTGCCGCAGGCCGGATCCTACTTTCGTGCGGAATACAGGTCGGTAGCGGGGAGACCGTGCTGGAGGCAGGCGTCAGCATTCTCGTGATCCTCTCGGGGAGCGGGCAGCTCACCGCGGCGAACGGGTCCCACGCCGTTCTCGCGCCGGGGCTCACGATTCTCACGCCGCACAACATCGGTGAGCTCACCATAACCGGTGAGCTGACGCTGCTGCGGTGTCATCCGCCGATGCCCGATCAGGCGCGATAGTCAGATCTCATCCGAGGAGCAGCGGCGGCGTCAGCCGAGTAGGTCGACCACGCGGTCGCGCAGCAGGTTGCTGCGCTCGGTGAAGCTGCGCTGCCGGCGCACGTACTCGGCCTTGCCCGCGGCAGTTTCGACCGCTACCGGCTCATAGCCCCAGGCGCTCAGGTCGTAGGGGGAGGCCTCCATGTCGAGCTGGCGGATGTCGCGCGCAAGCTCGAAGGCGTCCAGCAGGACCTCGCCGGGAACCAGGGGGCCGAGCTTGATCACCCACTTGTAGATGTCCATGCCGGCGTGCAGGCAGCCCGGCTGCTCCAGCACCGGCTGGTTCTCCCGCGACGGTTGCAGCTGATTGAGTGGCAGGGCCGCCGGGGTGAAGAACCGAAACGCGTCGAAGTGGCTGCAGGCCACGCGGTTGCCGTCGACGACGGCGTCGGTGTCGCTCTGGCCGAGGCGCAGCGGCGCGACGTGCCGGTGCTCACCCTGGCGGTAGACCATCGCCCACTCGTGCAGTCCGAAACAGCCGAAGTGGGCTGGCCGCTGCCGGGTCGCGGTGAGGAGTGTTCCGATGAAGCGGATGACGCGCTCATTTTTTGCGGAGAAGGCGGCGGCATCCACCTGGCTGGCGCTGCCCGTGCTGCGGTACCACTTCCACGTTGCGCGGGGCAGATCGGCCGCGCCCTGGAGCAGCACGCCGGCGCCGGGATGCCAGCGGCGCAGCAGGCCCGGGCGAAATGGATAGTACGTGAACAGAAAATCGTCGACCGGATGTGTCTGGCCGGTTGCCGCGCGCTCTCGGCGGCCGCGAGTGAAGGCGTCGGCGCGTTCCTCGTGAACCTGCTCGCGGCCCCGCCACTCGTCGGTCTCGAGCTCCTGGGTCTGGTCAGTACGTCGCACCCGTCGACACTACGCCGTCAACCTTGAAGATGCTGGCTGCCCAGGCCGACGGCGGGCAGCAGGACGACTGGCGTTGGAACTTCAACATCAACGTCGTCATCACCGTGGTCGCTATTGTCGGCGCGGCGGTCTTCGTCAGCCACGTCACGCGCACGGGCCCGCGACCGAAGCTCGATATTCCCGGAACCCTGCTGGTCTCCGGAGGCCTATTCGGTCTGGTCTACGGATTCTCCAATGCGGAGACCGACGGTGGGACTTCATCCTGACCTGGGGCACGCTTGTGGTGGCCGGGATTCTGCTGGTCGCGTTCGTGCTTCGGCAACGCAAGGCGGCGCATCCTCTTCTGCCAATGGCCATCGTGCTGGAACGCAACCGCGCGGCCGCCTACATTTCGATTCTCATCTCTGGTGCGGGTATATTCGGCGTCTTCCTGTTCGTGACCTACTTTCTGCAGACCTCACTGCAGTATTCGCCGATGCAGACCGGTCTGTCGTTCCTGCCGATGATCGCCATGCTCGTGCTGGCCGCGCAGCTGTCGACGAACATTTTCGTGCCTCGATTCGGGCCCAAGGTACTGGTGCCGATCGGCATGGCCCGCGGCGCGATCGGCATGGTGTATCTCACACACCTCGATTTGAACAGCGTCTACGCGGTCGATGTGCTGCCGCCGCTGATGAGCATCGGGCTTGCGATGGGAACGATCATGCCCGCCTCCATGCAGACCGCGACGCTCGGCGTCGACGGCCAATTCGCGGGGGTCGCCTCGGCGATGGTCAACACCAGCCAGCAGATCGGCGGTTCCCTCGGAACGGCGTTGCCTAATACCCTCGCCGCCACTGCGGCCACCAACTACGTCGCCGATCACCTGCCCGCAACGGCCGCGGTTGCCGCCCAGGCTGCTGTTGACGGCTATGCCGTGGCTGACTGGTGGGGTGCAGGGTTCTTCTTGGGCGGTGCGATCATCGCGGCCTTGCTGTTTCGTCGCATCGGGCACGGCATCTCGCTCCGCCACTGACCTTTGTAGAAAGCGGATGCCTCTGTCGAGGCGCGAAGAACGAGTGATCGAGACCCACGTCAGGAATCTCGATCAGCGGTAGGCCTACTTTTCCCAGTGGGGTTTCTCGGCTGGGGTGGCGGCGCGGTTTTGGCCGGCGGGGCGCCAGGTTTGGGTGGGGTCGAAGATGAGGGGTCCGCGGACCCAGGGGCGTCCGTCTCGCATGTCGATGTTCCATCCGGACGTTTCGATGCTGGCATGCGCGGCGTTGCAGATGAGAACGGCGTTGTCGATATTTGTCAGACCGCCCTTATTCCAGGGAATAACGTGGTGAGCCTGCGTGAGGTGGGGTGGCACGGTGCAGCCGGGGATGACACAGCCACCATCACGGGCCGCTAATGCTCGGCGTTGGCTGTTGGTGAAGAATCGGTTGGTGGTGCCGAGGTGCACAACCTGACCCTGGTGGCCGAACAACACGGGCTGATACCCGCCGGCGCAGACGAGTTCTTCGACTTGTTTGACACTGAGGGGACCGTCGATGCCGTCGATCCAGCCGGCGCCGCGCCCGGCGAGGAGGTCGTCGACGTGGATGTGCACCAGCACCGTCGGTGCCGCGCCGCCCATCGTCGGGGTTCCCGGCTGTCGATCGGCCGCTTCGAACACCGCGCGGAGGATCCCGGCCTGCTTCTCACCAATCGAGCGGATGTCGCCCGGTTCCTGCGGGCAAGGACTGAGCACCTGGCCGTCGCTTGCTCCCGTCCGCTCGNGCGGCCGCTTCGAACACCGCGCGGAGGATCCCGGCCTGCTTCTCACCAATCGAGCGGATGTCGCCCGGTTCCTGCGGGCAAGGACTGAGCACCTGGCCATCGCTTGCTCCCGTCTGTTCGTCGGCTTCGCCGTGCTCTGCCGGTGTGTGGTTCTCGGCCTGGTCGCCACCGTCAGCGTCGGCGGCAGCTGCTGCGCGACCGTCGCTGTCGCTGCTGTCGCTGATGTCGCTGCCATCGCTGCTGGTGCTGTCCGTGCCGTCTTCAGCGGACGGTTCGCTCGCGTGGAACGCGACCGTGGCGCGCGAAGCAGCGCCGGGGACGGGGTTGGTGGCGGCCGAAGACAGGTAGGCGTCGAAGACGGTGCTGATGATGGCGCGGTCGAGGGTGCTCAGCCAGCCGTGCAGGCTGTAGCCCCCGTTCGCCAGCCCACCAAAGGAGAGCCAGCTGTGCCGTTCCACCGCAGCCTCACCAGGCGCGGACCCATCGGACGCAAGGCGCGCCTGCCACGCAATGCCCTGCTGCCGCAGCAACTCCGGCGCGAACGCAATCCCCGCACCCGGAAGCCCCTTGGTCTCCGGGGTGATCGCACCGGACCCACTCGCCACGAGAGAGCGTTCGACCCGGTCAAGGTCATCAACCAGAACCGAGGGGCGTAGGCCGTCGAGGACCTTCACGATCACCCGGGCCTGCTCCACGCCAAGCAACCCGCCCTGCACAGCTTCCCCGACGACGGGATAGGTGGGCGTCAGGGGCCGACCCAGCAGCATCCGCTCACCCGCAGTCTTACCCAGGCTGGCACGCTGCCGCACCTCACTGCGCGACAACCGGGCCAGGGTCGAGACCAACACGAGGCCGCTGCGGCAGCCGAGCCGACGCGCCAGAGACACCGCGCCCGCCGCTTCCACCTCGGTCTGATCGGCGGTCATCCTCGGTCTGATCGGCGGTCATCGCCGCTGCCGTCGTGGCCACGGACTCATCAAAGTACTCGGAACGACGGAGCACATCCGTCGTCGACAGCACCCGGGCGCCATCAACAACCCGGCCCACACTCTCCAGCGCAAGCAACATGCTCAAGGACTCGTCATCACCGAGCAGCCCGAACGACACCCCACCCAACGCCGCCAACAACGCATCCCGCGCCTGCTCCACCGCCACAATCACAGGGTTCACACTGACCTCGCTCGGGTTTTCCATGAACATGGGCGCCATTGCCTCCTTCCCATGATTGTAGCCCAAACCGAACACAAAAGCGAGAGAAACTCAGACATATTCGAGACAGCATTTACGCAACTGAAGGTCGTGAACCTTGCTTCCATCTGCAGGAGAGTGATAATCGCTCGTAATACTCCGCCGAAGTCGGTTGGTGCCAACTTTTTGATGTCGAAACAATAAACGATTCTCAATCACGAATAGCCCCAGCGTCCGCGCCTGCTCCACCGCCCCGCGCACCAGCACCGCGCCAATTCCGCATCGCCGATGTGCGCCCGTCCAGTTATTGAGACAATCTGATTGATTTTTCTTCTACGCCGCTGCCGTTTGGCGGGCATCGCGGTGGGCGGCCAACGCGACCGCGGGTTGGAGCCTTCCGCTGTGTGAATGAGGGCGCCGCCGGTAGTACCAAGATTGGATATATTCCATCACCACAGTCCTCGCGGCGCTGAAAGCCCGGTCACGTCCCGCTGAGTGGTGCTAAACCCCGCACATCCAAGCGAATGTCAGCCGACACTTATAACCCTGTCCCAGGCTCGGAGGCGTCACGATTCGCGGCGTGGCCTGCTCGGTGCCAGACTTAGACCATGGTGTTCTCACTGCCGATCCTCGATTTCTCTCTACTCGACGCTGGCGAAGCCGAAGCTGCGGTATTCCGCGCCGAACTCCTGCGCGTCACCCACGAGGTCGGGTTCTTCTACCTGACCGGCCACGGCGTCGACCCGCAGCTGACGAAAGAGCTCCTCGCCGTCTCCCGCAAATTCTTTGATCTGCCGGCCGACCAGAAACTCAAGCTGGAAAACATCCACAGTCCCCAGTTTCGCGGTTATACCCGCGTTGGCGGGGAGCTCACCGCCAACGCCGTTGACTGGCGTGAGCAAATCGATATCGGAGTAGACCGCGAGCCCGTGCCCCTCGCCGTCGGAACTCCAGACTATTGGCGCCTCGAGGGCCCGAACCTCTGGCCGGAGTCCTTGCCCGAGCTGAAGACCGTCGCCCTGCGCTGGAATGAGGAGCTGAGCCGCATCGCGCTTCGCCTGCTGCGCGCCTGGGCACTCGCCCTCGGCAGCCCCGAGAGCGTCTTCGACGCCGCTTTCGCCGAGAACCCGTTCCTCTTGACCAAGATCGTGCGCTATCCCGGCCAGCCGGTACGTGCCCAGGGTGTGGGCGAGCACCGCGACGGTGGAGTTCTCACACTGCTGCTCGTCGAACCAGACAAAGACGGCCTGCAAGTCGAGCACGATGGCGAGTGGATCGACGCTCCCCCGCTCGACGGCGCCTTCGTCGTGAACATCGGCGAAATGCTCGAACTGGCAACGGATGGCTACCTCAAGGCGACCCTGCACCGCGTTTTCTCCCCTGAAGACGGGTCCGACCGCATCTCCGTGCCGTTCTTCTTCAACCCTGCACTCGACACCGTAATGCCGCGACTGCAGCTCGACGAGAGCCTGTCTCGCGAGGCCCGCGGGCTCTCTGCCGACCCGACCAACAGCCCCATTCTCGAGACGACCTACGGTGACAACGCCCTGCGCTACCGCTTACGCGCCCACCCCAACGTGGCTGCGGCCCACCACGCCGATCTGATCTAACCCCAGATAACAGATGATGCCCGGACCGAGACAACCGTCATACGCGTTACCTAAACCGTCTACTCGATGATGACCTCCTTCCGGGCCTGAATAGCATTAGAGCACTAAATCCCAAAGTGAGCTGCTGCGGATATCTCGGACAGTGGGCCCTCTTAAAATGTGGGTCTACTGAAAGTAGAGATCAGCATTACCGCAGCACGTAGGCGTTTCACCCAGGAGTTCAAAGACGATCGGAAAGTCCCGCTGTTCTGGGCCGTGACCCTGCACAATACCAGCCAGGGCCGTTTCGACGAGCGGATGGCTCGGACACTCGGCTCGGTCCACGGCTGGGTGCCGACCATCACCGTCACCAGCTGCATCGTAGTCGCCGTCGTCGCGCAGCTTCGACTGGACGTGCTGAGCCACCTGTGACGGGCATCCGGCTGGCCTGACGCGGATCCCTCGGCTCAGATCGGATTTGCAGAGCGGCTTTCTGTACTCAGCAGCACGACCACGGCATCGGAAGTCAGCGACGCTGCGGTGCGTCTGCCCGGATCGCCTGCGATTGCGCGCATCGCCGCCAGGGACGACGCGCCGCACGGGCCGGCGTCCACCCCGAACTGCTCGAGGTCATGCACAGCGCGCCGCGTGTCGTCCTCCGAGACGGTGACTGCAGCATCCAGGCCGTCGATCAAATATGGCCAGGAGTTGCTCGACGGCGTGCCGCAGTTGAGGCCGGCCATGATCGTGTATGAGGTCGGCACTGACGTGAGCTTACCGGCTTGCAGCGAGACGATGACGGATGGTGCATTCTCGGGTTCGACGCTCAGCACTGTCGGAGCCGCGGCGACTCCATCCGGTCGCGAGCGATAGTGGCGGATGGCCGCCTCAGCCAGGGACCCGACACCGACGGGAACCGTCACCAGGTCGGCGAGAAGCCCCAATTCCCCCAGCTGCGCGTCAGCCTCACTGAAGATGGTCGAGTAGCCGTCGACGATAAGCTGCGGTACCTGCTCATAGCCGGGCCAGGCGGTGTCTTGGATGTGGAGTGCACTCTCCCCCGCCGACTCGACATAGGCGCGGGCGGCAGCCACCACGCCGTCGTACGGTGCGTCCACCCCAAATACCCCCGCACCCTCCGATTCGATCGCCGCCCAGGGGAGCTTCGACAGGTAGTTCGAGACGAAGATGCGCGCGGGCAGGCCGATCAGCCGCGCCACATGGGCGACCGCGCGTCCGTGGTTGCCGTCGGTCGCGGCGACCAGGGTGAACGGTGCCTGCGCGGTCAGCCGGTCGCGCAACTCGTCCAGCGGAAGCGCCGCATCCGGCGACCCTACCCGAGCCGACAGCACGCGTGACACCGCGTACGACGCGCCCATCATCTTGAACGCCGGCAGGCCGAATCGGAACGATTCGTCTTTCACGAACGCACGGCCGACCCTCAACTCGTCCGCCAGGGCGGAAACCTCTGTGAGCGGGCTCGGCCGGTAGTCGGGCAGGCTGCGGTGGAATTGCAGGATCGAGTCGTCCACAGCATCCGTTCGCCACCGCCTGGCGGCCGGGTTGGAGTAGAAATTGTCAGTCATGCTACCTCTACTTTTCCTAAAGAGTTCGTTCCGCAATAGTCGATGATGACGCCGTGGAGCACGCGGGTGACGGTCTCCAGAGACTTGCGCTCGCATGGTGAATTGAGACAGAGATAAGAAGAATCTGTTTCATGACTAATCGTCTAAAATTCACCCCGTCCAGTTCCAGTCCGAGTTGAGCAGACTTCTACGTTTGCTGTTGGTCTCCCCGGAGGTCGGCAATGAAATTCACGTTCTCCCGTGGGTTGGCTGCAGAAGAGTCGCGGCCATCGTGATGATCGTGATTTTCCCCGCCCTGTTCGTGCCGAGAATGCCACGATCTCGTCCGGTTTGATCTGCCGGGGGAGATTGCACACAGCCTCAATCGAGTTGGCAGGACAATGGAATGACCAGCGAATAGGGATCAGCTTTGGCGGACGAAGCCCGTCACGCAACGGTGGGCTCGTCGAGTAATGCGGCCGCGTACATCGGTCGGGCGGCGTCGGCACTCGGCGGATGGAACAGCCCGGCCGTAGCATCCCGGAACAGGCGGTTAAGCTCGTCGCTGTTGTTGTATCCGCTGCCACTTGCGCACATTAGCGCGGTTTCGGTCGCGTGCCGGGCCACGTTCGATGCGTTGATGCGCGCGCTGACCAAACGCAGCGGCCAGCCTGCGCCGTGGTCGATGAGGTCGTCGAAGTCGCGAGTGTAGGCATCCAACTGCGCGGGCACCGCCATGTACGCCATGAGGGCGTCGGCCAGGCGTGCCCGGAACTCCGGCACCTGGGCGTAGGTAGTGCCGTTCTTGGCCGACTTCCGGCTTTTCAGCCCCGCGGCGCCCAGATCCAGCGCACGGCGCGCGACACCCGTGTACACAGCCCCGATCAGCAGTTGAAAGTTGCTCGTGATCGCGAACGTCAACAGATCGGGGTATCGCCCCGTCGGAATTCTGCGAGCGACCTTCTCCGGCCGCATCCGCACGTTCTTCAGGATCGTCGCACGGCTCTGCGACGCGCGCATACCGAGCACGTCCCACTGGTCCGACACGCTGATGCCCTCCGCGCTCCGCTCGATGAACCCGTACACGAGCCTCGGGTTGTCGGCATCGGTGCTGTCCAGCCCGTGGGTGATCAGGCGCGTCCATACCGGCGACAGTGAGGTGAAAACCTTCACCCCGGTCAGCAGATAACCGCCGTCCTCCTGCGGCTGAGCAACGGTGTTCGACCCCTGCAGTACCCAGTCGTTGGCTGGCTCGCTCACCCCGAACGCGAAGATCTCACCGGCCATCACCTCGTCGAACACGTACGTCAGCGACCGGTCGCCGCGCTCGAACATCGCACGTACAACCCCGACGCACATCAGGTGCATGTTTACGGCGAGGGCCGTCGCGGGCGCTGCCGTGGCCAGACGCTGCTGCAGCCGAGATACTTCGTTGAGGCTCAGACCTGCGCCGCCGAACTCCTCCGGCACAAACAGGGTGAGATAGCCTTGCGCTGTGAGCTCGGCGAGGTCCTCATCGAAGAAGCGGTTTTCCCGATCGTAGATGTCGGCCCGCGCGCGGAAACGGCCCAACAGGTCGTCGGGCAGGTACGTCGAGGCCAGCTCTGCGTGTCGGGTTTCCCGATCTGACATGTCTGCTCCTTCGTCATGCATTGGCGCGTCTGATCAGTACCGCGCCGTTGTGGCCGCCGAACCCGAACGAGTTCGACAGCACCGTGTCAACACGCTGTCGGCGGGCCTTGCCGGCCACGATATCCCAGCCCGCGAACTCGAGGTCGTCGAGGTTGCGAGTGGGCGGTAATACCTCGTCACGCAACGACTGCACGGCGATGATTGCCTCCACCACCCCGGACGCGCCGAGGAGGTGGCCTGTGCTGGACTTGGTTGCGCTGATCGGGATGCTGCGAGCTCGATCACCGAGCGCGGCATCCATCGCGTTCAGTTCGGCGGCATCACCGGTCGGTGTTCCGGTGCCGTGTGCGTTGATGTGGTCGACGGCATCTGGCGTGACGCCGGCGTCGGCAAGGCAGACTCGCACAGCTTGCGCCGCTCCTCGACCTTGTGGATGCGGTGCGGTCGGGTGGTACGCATCGCTGGCCGCCCCGAAACCGGCCAGCTGGGCTATCACTGTGGCCCGGCGGGTGCGCGCGCCCTCCTCGGACTCGAGAAGGATGGCGGCGGCCCCGGCCGACATTACGAAGCCGGAGCGTGCCCGATCGAAGGGGCGGGATGCGGCGGCGGGATCATGCTCGTACCCAGCTGCCAGGGCGCGTATGTTCGCGTTCGATGCGAGATTTACCGGGTTCAGGCAGTCCTCGACACCGACGACGAGGACTGCGTCGGCGTAGCCGTGGCGGATGCGACGCAGCGCCTCCCCGAGACCGATCGCGCCGCTCGCGCACGTCGCCGATACGCTCTGTGCCGGCCCGAATGCCTGGTAGCGCTGGCTGAGTAGGGCCGCCGCTGCGTCGGGTGCACCGTAGATCGCGAGGGTCAGTGGCACTGCTCGGGGGCCGCGCTCGTCGAGGGCGCGGGTGGCGTGCTGCATGGCGTTGACCGGTCCGGAGCCCGTGGCGGCGATCACCGCGAATCGGTGCGGGTCCCACGGCATCTCGCCGGTTCCGGGCGTCCAGCCTGCCTGCGCCAGTGCCTGGTCAGCGGCCGCGACGGCCCAGTGTTGGCTGCGGCTCAGCCGACGGGCAAGGCTCGGTGCGAGGACGCTGGATACCTCGAACCCGTGCACCTGTCCGCCGATGCGCACGGCCAGGTCGGCGAATTCGGGATCGTCAAGTGTCGTAATGGCGCTGCGGCCGTGGCGGACGGCATCCCACATCGTCGGCACATCCAAGCCGCTCGGGGTGATCGCCCCGAGCCCGGTAATGACCACGCGGCGCCGATCGCTCACAGCCGCACGGCCTCTCCCCGCGCGACGAGCTGCGCGGTGGCGGCGCGGCGAATCTTTCCGCCGATTGTGCGCGGCAGCCGCTCGACCCAGTACCAACGGCGTGGGACGAATTGCGGGGCCAGGTTGTGCCGCGCGTGCGTGAGCAGCTGACCCTTGTTTGGCGTTTCACCCTCGATGACGAGGGCGATGACAGTGCCCAGCCGTTCGTGAGGAAGCGCCACGGCGCAAATCGCGCCCAGGCGCGGTATCACCTCGAATGCGCGTTCCACCTCCGGTAACGCCACCTTGTGTCCGCCGGTGACGGCGATGTCTCCGGCGCGGCCCACCAGAACCAACGCACCGTCGACCAGCCGGCCGTGGTCATGTACGGTTGACCAGCCGTCGGAGCCCTTCAGCACGGCATTTGTCGTACGGGCGATGTAACCGTCGGAGCAAGCGGCGGCCCGGATCCACAGCGTGCCGGGCTCGCCGTCGGGCAGCTCGGCGCCATCCTTGTCGCGAATACTCGCCTTGACACCATCGTAGATGTTGATAGTTGTGCCGTCACCGTCACGGCTGTCACCGATGAACCCGATCTCAGCTGCACCGTAATAACTGATCAGCCGCACATCGGGCAGCACGTCGGCCAAACCCGCACGAAGAACGGCGGGTAGATTCGCGCCGCCAGTGACGATCAGTTCGAGCGTGGTGAAGCGGGCGGGGTCACGACGGGCGGCATTCACCAGTGCCTGCACGACGGCAGGGACCGTAACGACGCGGGTGATCTTCTCGTCGAGGATGCGCGCGGCCATTTCCAGCGGATTGAACACGTCCGCCATGTGCGCGCTGCCTCCGGAGGCGAGGCACTCGATCAGCGCGTAGAGGGTGAGGCTGTACGACACTGGGCCGGGCGCGAGCGTTGCGACGCCGGGCCGTGGTTCCAGGTGCGCACTGGAGATCGCGAAGTTCTCGCGGTACTGGTGCCGCGTCTTCAGGAATGCCTTGGGGTTGCTCGTCGTGCCCGATGAGAACAAGAGGAGGAAAGGCTCGTTGCCGTGCCGCACCGTCGGTGCTGCCGCCGCCGTGGCAGATGCCTCGCGCTGCATGAAGTCGGCCAGCGGCTGGATCGTACCGGTCCAGCCGCGCGCGGCGAGGGCATCCGCAAGGTCGGTAGCATCACTGATCACCACACCGATTCCCGTGGCAAGAATGACGCCGACCCTGTGCTCCAGCGGCCACCGTGGGTCGATAGTCGCCGACACAGCGCGGAACCCCGCGAGCCCCGCGATGATGCGTGCCGTATGGAACGCTGATGCGATGCTCACGGCCGTGATCGGGATGCCGCCGGTTTCAGCGGCGGGTACCGGCGGCGTGTGCTGCCTCAAGTGAAGCTCCTCCACGGCGGCGAACATGTACCGGGAATCCTCAACGAGTTGCGCATACGTCAGCCGAATATCAGCTGCAACTATCGCCAGCTGGTCCGGATACTGCTCGGCGACTTCCAGCACGGTCCGCGTAATCGGCACCCGCGACCTCCTTGCGCGACCACGCCCTGGATCGATGCGATTAGTCTAATCCCCACCTAGTCCTCAATCGACCGGTCTGCGTGGGTTGTGACGGCGTGGTGACCCGAGAGTTCTGCTCTGATGGTCAGGCTCGATCCGGCTCAGCGCAGCTGATTAGAGCAGATCGTCACCGACTTGCTCGAGCGGGTCTGGACTTTCCAGTCCGAAGATTCCGGATGCGAAGACGGTTGATCGCCGCCGGCAGTACGACGACGCTCGTGGTGAAGACGGAGTGGCGTTCTGGTTCGCTGAACACCACCGGTCACACTGCCGCGCTAGGAACCCGTTCGGCGCCGTCCCCGGCCCGGCCACCTCACCCACCAGCAGTGCCGGATGCCACCGCCTCATCAAAGAATTCGGGGCGCGGATCATCACCGACGCGACCGACGCCGCCGAACTGTAGGAGCCAGGGTCGGCCAGCCTTCGGGCTGGCCGACGAGGGCCGCATCGACACCCAGCCCGACGAAACGTGCACTGTTACCCGCTATGCCGACAGCAACGCCTAACCGAGGAGACTCATCATGACCATCACCCACATCACCCAGCTCCGCCCCCTCCGCATCGGCTTTCTCACGGAGCTTGAACCTACTTTCATTGCGACGGTTAACCTCGCTCCGGTGGCTAATGGCCAATCGTCACCACCACCACCAAGGACGGATTCGACAGAGCCTGCAACCTATACCGCGACAGCACGACAAACTCAACGTAAAATCCGCAGAACTCGCGATACGCAACGCCAGCGCTGCTGCACTCGCGGCGAGCGTCCAGCAGGGCAGGGCTACCATCCGAGGATGGGCAAATTTTTTGACAGCTGGCGCTCGCACCTACTGGTCACGCTGTCGGGCAACAGCGAAGGCCGGCCGAAATGGGTCGGCCAGATAGCGACGGGCGACGACGCCGGGTACTTCGGCCCGGGCAGCGCGGCCTGGGCGGTACACGGCGGAATGGCGACCATGGTCGCCGGCATTCGGGCCCTGCTCATGCAGACGCTGCACCCGGGCGCGATGGCCGGGGTGCACGACTGGTCCCGCTATCACGAAGACCCGCTCGGCCGCCTGTCGGGAACGATTCAATGGCTCGTCACCGTGACCTTCGCGGACACGGTGGTGGCTCAGCGCGAATCGGACCGGGTGGCTCACTTTCACGAACGCGTCGCCGGGACCTACCTTGATGCGCAGGGCAAAGAACGGCCGTACACCGCGGGTGACCCCGAGCTTCTCTCGTGGGTGCACGTGGTCTTCACCGACGCCTTCCTGCAGACCCACCTGCTTTGGGGCGACGCCATTCCCGGCGGTTCCGACGGCTACGTCAACGAATGGGCCACGGCCGGCGAGCTGATCGGCGTGCAAAATGCTCCACATTCGGCCAGTGAACTCGCCGCCCAGCTGGAGGCCTTTCGCAGCGCCGGAACCCTGAAAAGCGACGCCCGCGTCGCCGAGGCGGTGCGATTCATCCGCTACCCGCCGCTCAGCCGTGGCATGCTGCCCTTTTACCGCATCATGTTCGCCGGGGCCGTCGCCTCGATCCCTCGCGAGTATCGCGACATGCTCGGTCTGAAACGCTCCCGACTGCCCTCCCTCTGGGCCACCCGCCTCGTTCTGGGCGTCGTGCGCACCCTGCTCGGCCCTTCGTCGACCTCAGAGGATGCTGCCCGCGCACGTTTGGCGCGGATCACACGCACCGACCAGCTCGCTCCCGAGACGTAGCCCCCGCGCGGGCCTCGATCGACTGTTACTCGGTAAGATCAGGCCCTGGCGCCGGAAGGCATTCCACACACCGTGATCGAGTACTGCGGTAGTGACTTCATCGGCGTGCAGCTTGACGTCGTCGAGCGGGCGACAGCGGATACACCGACACCCCAGCCCTCGCCCTATCAGCACCCGCTCCTGACCCAGCCCTCGAATGGGTGCCGTCCGGACCAGGTCCGGTTACGCCTCGGGCACGAAGAACGCAGCCGTAGCCGCGCTGAGCGCTTGGGGATCGTTGACGTGGCAGAGTTCCCGCGCTGAGTGCATCGACAACAACGGCACACCAACGTCGACGACGCGGATGCCGAGGCGGGTCGCGGTCAGTGGTCCGATGGTCGACCCGCAGGGAACCGTGTTGTTGGAGACGAATTCCTGGTACTCAACGTTGGCCTGGGCGCAGGTGCGCGCCCACAGGGCCGCGCCATGGGCATCCGTTGCGTAACGCTGGTTGGCATTGATTTTAAGCAGCGGGCCGCCGCCGAGAATGGGCGCATTCGCCGGGTCGTGGCGCTCGGGGTAGTTCGGGTGCACGGCATGTCCGGCGTCGGCGGAGAGGCACCAGGACTCGGCGTAGGCCTGCAGCCGCTCCGAAACGGATGCGCCGAGACCGGCGCCGATCCGAGTGAGAATGTCATCGAGCAGCGGCCCGCTCGCGCCGGAGCGGGACTGCGAGCCGAGCTCTTCGTGGTCGAAGGCGGCCAGCACGCTGATCGGGCCGGTGGTGTGCTCGCTCGTCAGGATCAGGGCGCGCAGCCCGGCGTACACCGAGGTGAGGTTGTCGAGGCGCCCGCCGGCAAACAGCTCCTGGCCGAGACCGAACGTCGCCGGAGGGTTGGTGTCTGCGGTGAGAATGTCGTAACCGGCAACATCCGCTGCCCGAAGACCGGCCAGACTGGCCAGATGAGCCAGCAGGTCGGCCTCGGCGGCATCGCCGACGCCGAAGACCGGCGTGAGGTGGCGTTGCTTGTCGAGGGTCAGGCCGTTATTGACCTCGCGGTCGAGGTGCACCGCAAGCTGCGGGATACGCAGGAACGGTCCGGTGCGCACCAGATGCTCAACGCCATCGCGGGTGACCAGCCGGCCGGCGAGCTCGAGCTCGCGGTCGAGCCAGGAGTTCTGCAGCGGCCCGCCGTAGACCTCGACGCCAGCCTGTAGCCAACCGTGTGCGCCGATCGTGGGTTTGGGCTTGAGCTTGAACCCCGGGGAGTCGGTGTGCGCGCCGAGGATGCGGAACGGCGTGGTGGGCCCGGCGTTGGCCGGCTGGGACCAGGCGATCACGGCGCCGTCGCGCACGACGTAGCAACGCTCTGCAGCATCGATCCAGTTGTCTGACTCGCTCAGCCGGGTGAAACCGGCCGCGTCGAGGCGCCGGGCCACCTCGGCTGCGGCGTGGTACGACGACGGTGAGGCTTGCAGAAAAGCAGTGAAATCGGTGATGTAGTCGGGCGTTGCATCCATTCCTCCATCCAACCACTCAGGTCGGGCAGCGGATGCCGTGGGCGTGATCTACCCAGCGACCGGCGCCTCGGATTGCAGGGCCGCTCGGGCGAAAGCCGCGCCGCCAACGGTGACAGCGCTGCGGTCGCCGTGCCAGGCATCGGTCTGCTCGAACACGCTGAGCCGGTTGAGCAGGCGCCACTTGGTGTCGACGAGGTGCCAAACCGAGTCCGTCGTCGGTTCCTGACCGTCGGACTGCACCCAGCCGAGTGAGCCGAGCGCGCGCGCGAGGGTCACCAGATAGTCCTCGCGTCGGGTGAGGCCGCGGGTCGCGACGAACAGCAGCAGCAGTCGGGTGGCATCGCTCACGGCGGCAGTCCGACTGTGATGAATGGTGCGGGCGAGGTGCCACCACAGTTCGCGCGGATTCCCGGCAAGGGCGCGACCCTTCTTGGTGAGCAGCAGCGTCCCCTTGCTGATGCGCAGCAACCCGACATCGCGCAGGTGCCCGCGCAGCTCCTGCAGCGGGCTCAAGTGGACTTCACGGTTGACGCTGATCGGCCAGCCCCAGTCGAGCGCGGCGGCTGCCTCCACGACGACGGCCGGCGGCAGGTGTCCGGCCTGAGTCAAACGGATGCCGTCGGTGCCGACCCGGTTCAAAATCCACTGCGCTTGCGCGACCATGCGTGCCATGGCTCGTTCCTGCAGCAGGATCGGGTCGCCCACACGGGCCTGGCCGATGAGTCGGCGAAAACCGACGACCGCCTGTTCCGGCAGCCGCGTCTCGATCTCCTGAATCACGTTCACCCACCGAGCCTACTGAGCGATGTCGCTCAAAACTGACGGATGCCCCACGACACGCACGCTGGACCGGTGTTCGAGAATCTATCGCGCGGGTTCTGCGGCTGCTTGGTCAGCGAAACGTTGTGGTGCTGCCGGATCGACCGGCCCCTATCCGCCGTGGTGGGACTTGACCAGCAGCACAACGCCGAGCCCCAGCCACCACAGCATTCCCAGCGGGATCAGTGCCATGGAGGCAACCCAAAGAAACCCGGGGAAGTCGATACCTGCTGCCGTCAGGAATGGACCAGCCATGAGCATCACGAGCCGGAGGCCGGTGACTAATCCCAGGACGCATAACCAGATCGGGAGGGCGCGGGAGCGTGCCCCAGCCACACAGATACCCACCGACCTGGGTCTAGCGATGACAGAACAGTACGCGCACGGACGCCCGACCGGAATGGGCTTTCCCGGCGATTTTCAGTGCGTCGAGCAGCATTCCGCGCCCGCAAACCCGAGGGCGGGCGGGACTGTCGGTGGTATCTGGCACCCTTGAAGGATGACCGACACCCGCGCATCCGCTCTGGCCATTCTGCGCACCCTGGTGGGTCGGGACGACGCCTCCTGGCACGACGGCCAGTACGAGGCGATCGAAACCCTGGTCGACCATCGCCGCCGCGCACTCGTCGTGCAGCGCACTGGGTGGGGCAAATCGGCCGTGTATTTTGTGGCGACCCTGCTGCTGCGACGCCAGGGCGCCGGCCCGACCATTCTGGTCTCGCCGCTGCTCGCACTGATGCGCGACCAGGTTGCCGCGGCGGCGCGAGCCGGGGTAAGAGCGGTGTCGATCAACTCGTCGAACGCGCACGAGTGGGCCGACGTGCTGCGTCAGCTCGATGCCGACGAGGTTGACGTGCTGCTGGTGTCGCCCGAACGGCTGAACAATCCGTCTTTCCGCGATGAGCAGCTGCCCGCTTTGATCGCCCGCGTCGGCCTGCTCGTGGTCGATGAAGCACACTGCATCTCGGACTGGGGCCACGACTTTCGCCCGGACTACCGTCGCCTGCGCGACCTGATCGCCCAGATGCCGACAGGGGTGCCGGTGCTCGCCACGACGGCGACCGCCAACAGCCGGGTCGTGCAAGATGTCGCGGAGCAGGTGGGTATGGTCGCCGCTGGTTTTGGTGCCGACACTGGCGCCGCAGAGGTCGTCACGATTCGCGGCCCGCTCGCCCGTTCTTCGCTGCGCCTCGGCGTGCTGCGCCTGCCCGACTCGCGTGCTCGACTGGCCTGGCTGCTCAGCCACCTCGGCGATCTGCCCGGTAGCGGCATCATCTACACCCTCACCGTGGCGGCGGCCGAAGACACCGCCCGGCTGCTGCGTGAGGCCGGCCACGCGGTGCGCGCCTACACCGGGCAAACCGATACGGCTGAGCGCGAAGAGTCCGAGGGGCTCCTCAAGACCAACCAGGTCAAGGCGCTCATCGCCACGAGTGCCCTCGGCATGGGATTCGACAAACCCGACCTCGGTTTCGTGCTGCATCTAGGGGCGCCTTCCTCCCCCGTCGCGTACTACCAGCAGGTGGGACGCGCCGGTCGTGCCACCGCCTCGGCCGACGTGCTGCTATTGCCCGGCACCGAGGACGAGGCGATCTGGCACTATTTCGCGACCGCTTCGATGCCCAATCAGGCCAAGGCCCTCGCCGTGATCGGCGCGCTCGAAGCTGCCGGTGCACCCCTGTCGACGCCGGCGCTCGAGGCCAGGGTCGACCTTCGGCGCACCCCGCTCGAACTGCTGCTCAAGGTGCTCGACGTCGACGGCGCCGTGCACCGGGTCAAGGGCGGCTGGCAGTCCACCGGGCAGCCCTGGGTCTACGACTCCGAACGCTACGAACGCATCGCCGCCGCGCGGCTCGGCGAACAGCGGGCGATGCTCGAATTCGAGAGCACCACCGGCTGCCGCATGGAATTTCTGCAACGTGCGCTCGACGACGATACCGCCGTGCCCTGCGGCCGCTGCGACAACTGCCAGGGCTCCTGGTATCCGGTCGACCTGGCCGAGGGAGCAGCCACCACGGCCGCGCAATCGCTCGACCGGGTGGGCGTCGCGATCGACGTGCGCGCCCAATGGCCCACCGGCATGAGCAGCCTCGGCGTCGCGGCCACCGGCAAGATCCCCCTCACCGAACGCGCCGAACCCGGCCGCGCGCTGGCCCGGCTGACCGACCTAGGCTGGGGCGGCCCCCTGCGAGATCTCTTCGCCACCGGTGCAGCCGATGCTGCAGCCCCGCCGGCCATGCTGGCCGCCTGTGTGCGGGTGCTGGCCGAGTGGGGGTGGGCCGATCGACCGGCGGCTATTGTCTCGATGCCGTCGCGGCAGCATCCGCTTCTGATCGATTCGGCGTCCCGGTCACTGTCCGAGGTCGGCCGGCTGCCGTGGCTCGGCGCCCTGAACTGGGCGAACGGCGGCCCCACCGGTGAACCCGGCGGCAACAGCGCCTACCGGCTGTCCAGCGTCTGGGACCGATTCGCGGTGGGGCCCAATCTCGCTGAGGCGCTCGCACCGTTCGCCGGGCGCCCTATTATGCTCATCGACGACCTTGCCGACAGCCGCTGGACCGTGACCGTGGCCGCCCGCGTGCTGCGCCAGCACGGCGCCTCGGCCGTGCTGCCGTTCACGCTCGCACTGCGCTCGTAGCCGCTGGGCGTTGCGTCGTGGCCGACAAGCGCTGCTTTCGTACCCAACCAGCGCTGCCATCGGGCGTAACCGGAATATTCGAGCCCGCCAGCGCCTTGTTACGCTGGGGACGCCGCTACTCGCGGCCTCCGCACATTCTGGGACAGTACCCGCACGACCCGCGCTCACCCCCATTAGTTCGTTAGGCGTTTTTCATGAAGCTCAGATTCATTCCAGCCGCTTTGCTTTCCATCGTCGCCCTCACCCTGACCGGCTGCTCGGCCTCCAGCGCCGACAACGCAGCGGACAGCACGACCGGCACCGACGATTCGCTCAGCAGTGTGCTCGACACCGGCACCCTCGTGATCGGCACCGAGGGAACCTACCGGCCGTTCTCGTTCCACGAAGACGGATCCGGCGAACTGACCGGTTATGACGTCGAAGTCGCTCGCGCCGTCGCCACCGAGCTCGGCGTTGACGCCAAGTTTGAAGAAACCCAGTGGGACGCCATCTTCGCCGGCCTCACCGCCGGCCGCTGGGACACCATCGCCAACCAGGTGTCCATCACGCCGGAACGCCTGGACGCCTACAAGTTCTCCACGCCGTATACCTACTCCACCGGCGTCATCGTGGTTCCGTCCGACAACACCTCGATCACCTCGTTCGCGAGCCTCGACGGCAAGACAACCGCGCAGTCGTTGACCAGCAACTGGAACACCCTCGCTACTGAGAGTGGCGCCACCGTTGAGGGCGTTGAGGGCTGGGCCCAATCGGTCGCCCTGGTCGAACAGGGCCGAGTGGATGCCACGGTCAACGACAAGCTGACCTTCCTCGATTACCAGAAGACCAACGGCGCCGACAACCTGAAGATCGCCGCCGAGACAGAGGAGCGCTCGGAGAGCGCGTTCGCCTTCGCCAAGGACGGCACGGCCCTGGCCGACGCCGTGAGCCAAGCGCTCGCCACCCTTAGCGCCGACGGCACGCTGGCCGAGCTCTCGGACAAGTACTTCGGCGCCGACGTCAGCCAGTAAACCGACACGTCGATGATCCAACCTGAGTGGGATTTGTTCCTCAGCTCGCTGTGGCCAATGTTCGACGGCGCGGTGCGCGGCACGATTCCGCTCGCCCTGATGTCGTTCGCGATCGGGCTCGTGCTCGCGATTGCACTGGCATTGATGCGGTTGTCGACCCGCCGCTGGCTGTCCGGAATCGCACGCGGCTACATCTCGATCGTGCGAGGCACTCCGCTGCTGGTACAACTATTTGTGATCTTCTACGGGCTGCCGTCGATCGGCGTGACGATCGATCCGTGGCCGAGCGCTGTGGTCGCCTTCTCGATCAATGTGGGTGGCTACGCGGCCGAGGTCATTCGGGCCGCGATTCTCTCGGTACCCAAGGGCCAGTGGGAAGCGGCCTACATGATCGGCATGTCGCACCGTCGGGCTCTCACCCGCATCATCCTGCCGCAGGCAGCCCGGGTCTCGGTGCCGCCGCTGTCGAACACCTTCATCAGCCTGGTGAAGGACACCTCGCTGGCCTCCACGATCCTGGTCACCGAGCTGTTTCGTGAGGCGCAGCAGATCGCTGCTTTCAGCCAGGAATTCATGCTGATCTACCTCGAAGCAGCCCTGATCTACTGGGTCATCTGCCTCGTGCTTTCCACCGGGCAGGGTTTTCTCGAAAAGCGATTGGACCGCTATGTCGCCCGCTGATCTCTCGCCCGGCTTTGCCGCCGGCGAAATGGATGCCGCTCCCCTGCTGCGCGTGCGCGGCCTGCAGAAAAGTTTTGGCAGCAACCGAGTCCTGGAATCGGTAGACCTCACCGTGGGTCGCGGCCGGGTACTCGCGCTGATCGGACCGTCAGGCTCGGGCAAGACCACGATCCTGCGCTGCTTGAACGGGTTGGAATTACCCGACGGCGGCACGATCGACGTCGCCGTCGCCAGCGCGAGTGACCGGGGTCCGGGCGGTTCAGCTGCCGGCCGGGGCGAGCGCTCGGCCGCACCGTTGACCATCAATTTTGCGGCGAAAACCTCACCGAAAGAGTTGGCCAGCCTGCGCGACCGGTCGGCGATGGTCTTCCAGCACTACAACCTGTTCCCGCACAAAACCGTGCTGCAGAACGTGATCGAGGGACCGGTAATCGTGCAGCGACGCCCGGCAGCCGAGGTGACCGCCGAAGCACTCGCCCTCCTCGATCGGGTCGGCCTGACCGACAAGCGGGACAGTTACCCGTTCGAGCTCTCCGGCGGCCAACAACAGCGGGTCGGAATCGTTCGGGCACTCGCCCTGCGGCCGCAGGTGCTGTTGTTCGACGAACCGACATCCGCTCTCGATCCCGAGCTGGTCGGCGACGTGCTGCGCCTGATCAAGGAACTCGCCGACGAGGGCTGGACCATGGTGATCGTCACCCACGAACTCGAATTCGCCCGAGAGGTCGCCCACGAGATTGCGTTCGTCGACGGCGGAACGATCGTCGAGCACGGCGACCCGAAACAGCTGCTGCGGAACCCGCAACATGAACGCACCCGCCAGTTTCTGCACCGACTGCTCAACCCGTTCTAGGCTGCGGGCACTGAGCCGCCGACCGAGCAGCAGGCACTGAGCAGAGCGCGGCGTGACCGGGGTCCGAACGGCCCGAGCAGCTGCCACGGCATCCGCGACCCGCACGACCGCGCTCGAAACGGGTAGCCGCTACGCCGGTTCGTTACCGCGGAGCGCGGGCGGGCGCTATGGGTGCGGCGTGATGATCACGACGGTGATGCGGTCGAGCCCTGGTCCGTAATGCCAGTAGATGCGACCGGCTGTGGGCGTGCGGTGCTCAATGTAGGAGTCCCAGACGGCCTCGCCCTTCTTGCCCGCGAGCGACACATATTTGTGTGAGCGCAGGGCCGGATCTTCGGGGTTCAGCTGCAGCCGACCGAGCGCGGTTCGCACGCGCTTGAGTCGGCCGACCAGTTGCGGTTTCGCTTCTAGAATGGAGAGTCCGGATGCCGCTTCCCGAGTGAGCAGGAGCGTAAAGCTCATGACCGGGGCTCGGCGGAGGCATTCTCGTCCTCGAGCGGGTGGTCTTCCTCGGCGTACCGGGTGAAGTCACCGCCCTCACTCGTTTCGTCCTTGGAACTGTGCTCGAGGCCACGCACCAGAGCGGCACGAATTCCCTCGTCATCCCAGACCAGAAGTTCCCGGCGGGGAATGGACACGAGCGGCGTCAGAAGAATTTCACCCTCGGCATTCACCGCAACGGCATACCGATCATCACGGTGCACGCCGGCCTTGCCAAAAGCCATTCTGGAGCGCTCATCAGCGCTCACTTCGCCCATCGGAACGAAATCCGACTTCAGTTCCACCATGTCGTCACCCAATCATCTGGTGGCATTGACTCGCGAGGGTAAACCACCCTGGCAGGACATTGCCCGTCTGAAAAATGAGATTACCCCAGATTTACATGTGGGTAAACCCCTAGTCAAGACTTTCAGAAGATGTATACTCCGCACCCACAGAGGTCTCTCAGGGTTGGTGACGGTGAGTTCAGGCGCTGGTCGCAGACAGATCGCACCGTGAAATCCCACCGCACACAGAAAGATCAGTCCGGCCGATAGGGCGATCGGACTTATCTAGACAGCATGAATATACAACGCCGGGGGCACCTGCTCAAGCACCAAAACACCTAGTGGCTGACTGTTCCGCCGGGAAAAATCACCGAGCCGAGGACACCACGGTCTGCAGATCACTCGAGCGCAGCGACCGGGATTCCCGCTTGGCGCGCGGCTCCGAACGGAGCGGCGTTTCGGCCCGCTCCAGCAGATAACGCGTGACCGTGTGCCAGTCCGCAAACTTCGGTGTCAGAAACTTGATCAGCTCCCCCTCGAACCGGTCAGCCCCGACGGCCATGCCATCGTCGACCAGAAAGTCTCCGCGATTCAAATGCTTGTGGTGCGAGAGGATCAGCCGTTTGTAGGCCGGACCGGTCGCATCCGCTCCTAAATGTTCCTGTACCCACTCCAGCTTGTGCTGCCAGGCACTCGCGTTGCCCCACGGCGCCATCGACAAAATATAGGTGTCAAAGGATTTCACCAGGGCACGAAAGGCCTCTATCGCGCCGCTGATCGGTTCCATCCGGGCGAAAACGCCCGGCACCTCATCGAGTCTTTTTTCGTAGCGGCTGTATTCCACGTTGGTCAGGCGGTCGATTCCCGATTGCACGTTGACGAGTGTGTTGTCGAGGTCGATATAGAGGATCTTTTTCATTCGGGCTCCCTAATGCGGCTCGCATCATTGCGGCAACGCTCCGATGGTGACAGGGCCACCCCAGATCGGCAATACCTGAAGACAACCCCGAACGATTGGCACGCCCGGCGGCGCCGGTCACCCCGTGGCGTCACCGCCCTCAATTTCGCTAGAGCCCCGATCGGTCACCACGATGCGAAGAGTTGCAGGGATCTGCTCCTTCATGGAATCGACGTGACTGATCAGCCCGATGGTGCGGCCCCCGGCACGGAGGGAATCGAGCGTACTCATGGCCGTCTCGAGGGTTTCACCGTCGAGGGAGCCGAAGCCCTCATCGACGAAGAGGGTATCGAGGGTGACGCCGCCGGCCTGCCCGGTCACCACCTCGGCGAGCCCCAGAGCGAGGGCCAGAGAGGCGAGGAATGTCTCACCGCCCGACAGCGAGTGCGTTGGACGGGCCCGTCCGGTGTATTCGTCGCGGATGGCGAGCCCCAGGCCCGACCGTGCCCCGCCGAAAGCCAGGGAGTCATCGTGTTCAAGGGTGTAGCGACCGCTGGTCATGGTGCGCAGCCGAATGTTGGCGGCCGCCACGATCTCCTCGAGCTGCGCGGCCAGCACGTAATTCTCCAGTCGCATGCGTTTGGTGTTGGGTTCGTCGCCGTGCACGACGTCGGCCAGCTGACGCACCTGCTGCTGCATCTCGTGCAACTGAGCGGATGCCGCGAACAGCGATCCAACCCGGCGCACGATCGCCGAGAGGGTCCCGGTGCGATCGACCAGCGAACTCTGCCGGGTCAACGCGGCATCACGAGCCGTGCTCGCAGCGGCAGCGGCGGCCGCGGCCGGTAATACGTCGACGGGCTCGGTGGGTAAATCGGCGAGGTCGGGCTGGGCCAGGGTCGCGCGGGCTGCCACCAGACCGTCATCATGCACCCGCAGAGCTCTCGTGCGTCGCTCAATCTCGGGCTGGTCAAGCCGCGCGGCGAGTGCTGCTGCTTCATCGGTAAAGGCTTCTTCAGCCAATTGCGCGGTGAGGCGGCTCTGCGCGGCGTCTTCGGCTGCGCCGCACTCATCGACCACACTCAGTGCGGTGGCGAGGGTGCGGGCCTGGGTCAGCTCGTCGTGCAGGTGAGTGGCCTGGCCGCGCACACTATCGAACTCGCCGCGTTGCGCGGCAAGCCGGCCGAAGATGGCCTCCCTCTGGCTGACCTTGAAGGCATGAGCGGTGCTGGCCTGATCGCGTTGGCCGCGTAGTTGGTCGACGCTCGTGGCCGCCCGGGTCATCGTGGACTGCAGTTGAGCGAGCCGGGCCTGCAAATCGGGCAGAGTCGCGGTGGCCCGATCGGCCAGCCGGTGCGCCGCGGTTGCTGCGTCGTGCTCGGCAGTGACCGTGGCCGCGTCGCGGCCGCTGGTGAGGGCGCGGGCTTCAGCCAGACGCAGATTGACCGATTGCACCGCGTTCTGGGCCACGAGGAGCTGACCCTGCCGGTCGGTGACCGTGCTGCGCGCGGTGTTCAGATCGTGGGTGGTGACCGGATCATCGTGGCCGAGGGCTGGCTGGGGGTGTGCCGTTGACCCGCACACCGCGCAGGCGTCCCCGGTGATCAGCCGGGCGGCGAGCTCAGCGGCGAATCCCGAGAAGCGACGAGCGAGCACGCTCTCGTAGTGCGCGGCCGCGTCGGCGTTGTCGCCGCTCGCAGTCAACTCGGCCTGCTGCGCGGTGAGCAGGACGCTACTGAGCCGCGTGACAGTCTGCGCGGCCTCCAGGGTAAGGGTGGCGCGGTCGAGGGCAATCATCGTGTCGGGCTGACGAGCAGCCGCGAGCTGTGCCGCGGAGTGCTCCGCGGTGATTGCCTCGATTTGTTCGGGCAAAGCATCGGCCTGGGCACGGGCAGCATCGAGCGCGCGAGTGCCTTCCAGCTGTTCGATCAGTAGCTCGGCGATCTCGTTGTCGAGCTCGGGGAGGGCGAGCTCGTCGGCGAGGGCATCTTCGAGCGCACCAAGGCGGCCGAGCAGCCCGTCAATGACCAGCTGAAGCTGGCCGAGCGTTTCCGGGGAAGCCACATCCGATCGCGAACGACCCGCAGCACCAGCACCAGCACCAGCACCAGCAGTCTCGGCCGGGCGATCGCCCGCGCGCTGCGCCTGTGCGGCGGCCAGGGCGCTCTCGGCCGCCGCGAGTGCACCGGCGGCCTCGTGGCGCGCCCGAACCTGCGGCCAGACTCGGGCCGCACGCGCGGCGTTTTGCAGATCGGAGCGCTCCCGCACGATGTCGTCCTGCCGGGAGTCGAGTGCGGCCAGAGCACTGGCGGCAGCGGATCGACGCAGCTGACGCTGCTCGGTCTGCAGCAGGGACTGGTGCCGGTCGGTCGCGGCGGTCAGTTCGGCCATGGTGCGCGCCTGCTCAATGGTCGCAGCATCAAGTTGCCCGGCGAGGTCATGCTGGGCGGCGGCAAACCACCCAGCGGTTGGTGCGGCGAGCGGCCCCTCGTCCCGTAGCAGCTGTGCGGCAGCGGTCTGGTCTTGCTCGAGGTCGCGCTGGCTCGTCGCCAGCTGCTCGTCCAATCCCTTGCGGCGCAGAATCAGCGCGGCCTCGAGCTGTTCGAAGCGGCCGGTGTTGAACAGGGTGCGCAGGACAGCGCGGCGCTCCTCGGTCTTGGCGAGCAGGAATCGTTGGAATCGATTCTGCGCGAGCAGGATCACCTGCAGAAACTGGTCGACCTTCAGCGGCAGAATGGTGTCAAGCTCGTGCCCGACGGCACCGGGCTTGGCTGCTATACCGCGCCAGCCGCCATTATAGGAACCGTCGGCGTCGTCCAGAACCTGCAGCACGGCGGTCGGCGCGGCCGTGGTGACCCCGACTTGATTCTTCTTGGGTCGTTCGTACGCCGGGCTGCGGCGCAACCGATATCGGGACTGGTTGACGCTGAAGTCGAGTTCGACGAAGGTCGGGTCGCCAGCCTCGCAGTGGTCGCTGCGCAGCTTGAGTTCGCTGCCATCGAAGCGCGGCACCTGGTTGTAGAGGGCGAAACAAATGGCGTCGAGAATGCTCGATTTGCCGGCCCCGGTCTTGCCGGAGATCAGAAAGATGCCGTCACTGTCGAAGCGCTCGAAATCCACGAGCTGTTCGTCTTTATACGGGCCGAACCCGGCGAGCCGCAACCGCAGTATCTTCACGAGTTCACCGCCCGGGTGGACTGCTCGGTGAGCAGTTCGGCGACGAGCGCACTCTCAAATTCGGTCGGTCCGACGCCGTTGCGCACGAAAGAGAGGAAGCCGGCCACGATCTCGGGGTCACTCGTCGCCGCGCGAATGCGCTCGGCGTAGCTGTTATCGCCGGGGTCGACCCGAATCGCCGGGCGATGCTCGAGCGCCACCGCGTGCGCAAACCGGGCCTGCAGCGCACGCATGGCGTCGAGCGGCCGCACCTGATCGGTGAGGATGGCCTTCACCCAGTCGCCCTCGTTGTCGGCGTAGCTGGAATTTTCGAGCAGATCGGCGAGCTCGCCGGTGAGCACGGCCAATCGGCGCGGCACCGGCAGGTCGACCCACTCGACCCGCCCGAGGCCGGAGGCATCGAGTTCGACCAGCCAGGCTCCCCGCGGTTTGCCCACCTCGGAGAAGGAGTAATGCAGTGGCGACCCGGAATAGCGTACGCGGTCGGTGAGGGTGGCCCGGCCGTGGATGTGCCCCAGCGCGACGTAGTCACAGCCGTCGAAGACGCTCAGCGGAACGACGTCGAGGCCGCCGGCGGTGATATCGCGCTCCACATCGCTCGCCGCCGTGGCCGGGGTCACCCCGGCGGCGAAGCAGTGCGAGAGCACCACGCTGCGCCCGCCGCCCGCAGTAAGTCCGCGCAGTGACCGGTCGGCCCGAATCCGCGTCATGGCGAAATCCAGGACCTGCTCGTGCGTTTTCAGCAGCTCGCCGGGGTGCAGGTGTCGGATGAGTACAGGCTCCAGAAACGGAATGCCGTAGAAGTGCACCGGCCCGTGCTCATCACTGATGGTGATCGGTTCGAGGTACTGCTCGGGCCGGGTGACCACGTGAATGCCGGCCAGCGCCGCCCACTCGGCCTGAAAGCCCAGACGGGTGGCCGAGTCGTGGTTTCCGCTGGTCATGACAACGGATGCCCCGGCCTCCTTCAGACGCCGCAAGACGCGCGTCAGCAGCGCGTAGCTCTCTTTCGAGGGCATGGCGGAATCAAACACGTCGCCCGCCACGACGACCACGTCGACGCCTCGCTCGCGCACCACCGCAACGACGGCGTCGAGCACGACCGCCAGGTGTTCGAGGGTCGAATGGGTGTGGAAGGTGCGCCCGATGTGCCAGTCCGAGGTGTGCAGAATCTTCATAACATTCACGCTACCCTCGGCCACCGACACGGCCGACCGACAGCATCCGTTCCACCTGAACGAGGTAATTTCTTTGTTTATCTTGTTTTTTCTTGACAAACAAAAATAAACACAGCTAAAGTCGATGAAACCAACATCTTGTGACCTGTGTCACTCATCGTCGAGGAGGCAATTCGTGTTCGCCGAAGAACGTCAACTCTTGATCGCCGCACTCGTGGCAACCGAAGGACGGGTCACCGTGACCGACCTCGCCGCGCGTTTCACCATCACCGCCGAAACCGTGCGCCGTGACCTCGACACCCTCGAGGCCGCCCGCCAGTTGCGCCGAGTGCACGGCGGTGCCGTCGCGATCGATCGCCTGAGCCTGTCAGAGCCGAGCCTCGACGAGCGTCAGACCCAACGCCTCGACGAGAAGTCCCGCATTACCGATGCCGCCCTGCGCATGATTCCCGCGAGTCGAACCGGCTCGATCTTGCTCGATTCCGGCAGCACCACCGAGCGCCTCGCCGAGCGCCTCGCCGCTTGGACGCCCGCCGTCGCCGGCGACCAGCTGCTCGTGATCACCAACGCCGTTCCGATCGCCGCCAAACTCTCCCGCAACGACGCCATCAACCTGCACATTCTCGGCGGTCGGGTGCGTGGGCTGACCAGCGCGATCGTTGGTGCCGGCACCGTCGCCCAGCTCGCGGCGCTGCGCCCCGACATCGCCTTCATCGGCACCAACGGCATCAGCGCGACCTTCGGCCTCAGCACCCCGGACTCGGTCGAAGCAGCGGTCAAGTCCGCGATCGTCCGGGCAGCCCGGCGCGTCGTCGTTCTCGCCGATTCCAGCAAGCTCGACCAGGAGACCCTGGTCTCCTTCGCCGCCCTCGCAGCGATCGACACCTTGATAACGGATGCCGCGCCATCCGCCGATCTTGCCGCAGCACTGGCCGCAGCCGATGTCGACGTGGTGATCGCATGATCGTAACGCTGACCCCCAACCCGAGCCTCGACCGCACCATCGAACTGGCCGGGCCGCTCGCCCGCGGCGAAGTGCAACGCGCCGTCGCCGCCCACGGCGAACCCGGCGGCAAGGGCGTCAACATCTGCCGCGCCCTCGAAGCGAGTGGCATCTCTAGCCTGGCCATCCTCCCCGGCGACGCCGACGACCCGGTGCTGCTCGCCCTGACCAGCCACGGCATTCCGCACCTCGGCCTGCGCATCGGCAAACCGCTGCGCAGCAACGTGGCGATCACCGAACCCGACGGCACGACCACCAAGCTTAACGAACCCGGACCGGAACTGAGCCCGGCCCAGCAAAACGCCCTCGTCGACCTGGTGCTCGAGCAGTCGGGCGGCGCCAGCTGGCTCGTGCTGGCCGGGTCCGTGCCGCCCGGTGTGCCCGACGATTTCTACGCCCGCATCATCCGCGAGCTGCGCGAACGCTTTGGCTCGGCGGCACCGAAAGTGGCTGTGGATTCTTCGGGTGGCCCACTGGAGAAAGCGGCGCTGGCCCACCCCGATCTGCTCAAACCCAACGGTGAGGAACTCGCGGAGTTGAGCGGCCTGTTCGACGTCGACACGCTCGAGGCAAACCCCGACCTTGTCGTCGACGCGGCGCGCGTGCTCATCGCAGGCGGTGTCGGTGCCGTGCTGGCCACTCTCGGAGCGAAGGGCGCCGTGCTCGTCACTGCCGAGGGCAGCTGGCTCGCTACCACGCCGCCGATGATCGCCGTGAGCACCGTCGGTGCCGGCGACTCGGCCCTGGCCGGTTACCTGCTGCAAAGCAACCTCGGCGCGAGCGCCCCCGACCGCCTGCGCCAGGCCGCCGCCCACGGCGCCGCCGCAGCCTCCCTACCCGGTTCCACTGTTCCCGCCCTGCACCAAACCAACCCCAGCGCCGTCACCGTGACGGACCTTGCCCCAGAATCGGTCCCCCGGCCGGTCCTGGCCGCACATCCAAAGGAGGATGACCAGTGAGTGCACTGATTACCCCGGAGCTCGTTGCTCTGGACACCCATCTCGGCAGCGAGCCGAAGGACGTCATTCGGCGCCTGGCCGAGCTTGTCGTCGAGTCAGGTCGCGCCACCGAGATCGAGGCGTTGTACGCGGATGCCCTCGCTCGCGAAGCGAAGACCGCCACCGGCATTCCGGGTGGCCTCGCCATTCCGCACTGCCGTTCGTCGGCCGTGTTGGAACCCACCCTCGCGCTGGCCCGTCTGTCGACCCCGGTCAATTTCGGGTCGAAGGACGGCCCCGCCGACCTGGTCTTTCTCATCGCGGCCCCGGAAGGCGCCGACCAGGAACACCTGAAGATTCTGGCCAAGCTCGCCCGGTCGCTCATGAAGAAAGACTTCACCGCGGCCCTTCGGGACGCGTCGACCGCGCAGCAGATCGTCGAACTCGTGGGCAACGTCGTCGCCCCGGTTCCGGTTGCCGCTGGCGCACACGCGGCCGGTGCCGCCGAGAATGCAAACGCCGGCACCGGTCCGGCTCAGACCGGCGCCGAGTCAACCAGCAGGGGGCGCATCGTCGCCGTCACCGCCTGCCCGACCGGCATCGCGCACACCTACATGGCCGCCGACTCGCTCGTGGCCGCTGCCAAGGCCGTCGGCGTTGACCTGCAGGTGGAAACCCAGGGTTCGGCTGGCGTCACCCCACTCGACCCAGCGGTCATTGCTGCCGCCGACGCCGTCATCTTCGCCGTCGACGTCGATGTGCGCGGCCGGGAACGTTTTGCCGGCAAGCCCGTCATCAACGCCCCGGTCAAGCGCGGCATCGACGAACCTGGCCGACTGATCGAGGAAGCCCTCGCGGCCGCACTCAACCCGAACGCCCGTCGCGTCAGCGGCACCGTCGACCTCGGCGGCGCATCGAACGAGAAGAGCGAGCACCTGGGCCAGAAGCTCAAGCGCGCGCTGCTCACCGGTGTCAGCTACATGATTCCGTTCGTCGCCGGCGGAGGTCTGCTGATCGCCCTCGGCTTTCTGTTCGGCGGCTACGCGATCACGGACATCGCCGACGACGTGGTGCTGAACAACAGTCTCTTCAATCTGCCGGACGGCGGGGCGAACCTGCTCGGGGGGTTCGGTGTCTATCTCGGCGCGGTCCTCTTCAAGATCGGCGCCTTGTCGATGGGCTTCCTCGTTCCCGCACTGGCCGGCTACATCGCCTTCGCGATCGCTGACCGTCCCGGTATCGCGCCCGGCTTCGTCGCGGGCGCCGTCGCCGGCTTCATGGGCGCTGGCTTCCTCGGAGGTATAGTCGGCGGGCTGCTCGCTGGTGTCGTCGCCATGAGTATTGCCAGGATCAGCGTTCCGCGCTGGCTGCGCAGCCTGATGCCCGTCGTGATCATTCCGCTGATCGCATCGATCGTCGCGTCCGGGTTGATGTTCCTCGTGCTCGGCGGTCCGATCGCGCTGCTCACCGTGGGACTCGGCAATTGGCTGAACGGCATGACCGGGGCATCCACTGTGATTCTCGGTGTCATTCTCGGTCTCATGATGGCATTCGACCTTGGCGGTCCGGTCAACAAGGTCGCCTACTCGTTCGCCGTCGCCGGCCTCGGCGCGGCGAGCCTTGCCAACCAGGCACCGTGGCAGATCATGGCCGCGGTCATGGCCGCCGGCATGGTTCCGCCGCTCGCAATGGCCCTCGCCACCGTGATCGACAAGAAGCTGTTCAGCCTGTCTGAGCGTGAGAACGGCAAGGCGGCCTGGTTGCTGGGTGCCTCGTTCATCTCCGAAGGCGCCATTCCGTTCGCCGCTGCCGACGTGTTCCGGGTTATTCCGGCCGCCATGCTCGGCGCAGCGGTCACCGGCGGGCTGTCCATGGCCTGGAACATCACGAGCAAGGCGCCACACGGTGGAATGTTCGTCTTCTTCGCCATCGACAACTTCCTGCTGTTCGTGCTCGCCATTGCGATCGGTACTGTGGTATCAGCGTTCGCCGTGGTCGGGCTCAAGCGTTACGCGGTGCGCAAGCCCGCAGTCGTGGACGCCGCCCCGGTCAACGCCTGACCCGGAAAGTACCCCGTGCGGGAACTCCCCGCGAAGAATGCCACGCAGTACAGTGACGCCAGCCGCAGGCTGGGGTTCAAGGAATTGAGGACGATCGTGCAGACGCTTTCAGGCAAGGCCAGTACCGACCGCGCCGAAACCGGCCGCACCTTCACCGGAGTCGGTGTCAGCCCCGGCCGTATCGTTGGCTCCATCCTGTTGATGCCCCAGCCCGTGCGGGAACCCGCTGCGGGCGAACGCCTGGTCGAGGGGACCACGCCGGAAGAGGCATCCGCTACCCTGCGGGTCGCAGCAAAGGCCGTGCAAACCAGTCTCACAGCTCGCTCGGTCGGCGCTTCGGGCGCCGGCCGGGAGGTGCTGGAGGCGACAGCACTGATGGCGAACGACCCGATGCTGGTTAAGGCGGCCGTCAAGCTCATCACCAACGGTTCCTCACCGGAACGGGCGATCTGGGATGCGGCCGCCTCGGTGGCCGAAATGCTGCACAACCTCGGCGGTTACATGGCCGAGCGGGCGACCGACGTGCTCGATGTGCGCGGCCGGATCGTGGCCGAACTGCGCGGCGTTCCGGCCCCCGGAATCCCGTACTCGGACACGCCGTTCATTCTGGTCGGCGAGGATCTTGCGCCGGCCGACACTGCCACTCTCGACCCGGCGAAGGTTCTCGCCCTCGTCACCTCGAGCGGCGGACCCCAGTCGCACACGGCCATCATCGCCCGCGCCCTTGGGCTGCCGGCCGTGGTCGCCGCTGTCGGCGTCGAAGGCCTGACCGACGGCACCATCGTCTTCGTGGACGGCGCGGCCGGAACGATTCTGGTCGACCCCGGCGCCGACGAGATCGACCTGGCCAAGGCCTGGGCGACCACCACCGCCGCCCTGGCCGTGTTCGACGGCACCGGACGCCTCAAAGACGGCCACCTGGTTCCGCTGCTCTCCAACGTCGGCGGCGCCAAGGATGCGGTCAAAGCCGCCGCCGCCGGTGCCCAGGGCGTCGGCCTGCTGCGCACCGAATTCTGCTTCTTGGAACGTGACACCGAACCCACCATCGCCGAACAGGTCGACGCCTACCGCGGCGTGTTCGACGCGTTCCCCGGCAAGAAGGTCGTCGTGCGCACCCTCGACGCCGGCGCCGACAAACCGCTGCCGTTTCTGACCGATGCCTCCGAGCCGAATCCCGCCCTCGGCGTGCGCGGCTACCGCACCGATTTTACCTCCCCCGGAGTGCTCGAGCGTCAGCTCCAGGCCATCGCGCAGGCAGCCAACGGCACCGAGGCGCAGGTCTGGGTGATGGCGCCGATGATCTCCACCGCCGAGGAAGCCGAACATTTCGCCGGCCTCTGCGCCGCGGCGGGGCTCACGACACCCGGCGTCATGGTCGAGGTCCCCTCGGCCGCGCTCACCGCCGCGAGCATTCTCGAACACGTCGACTTCGTCAGCCTCGGCACCAACGACCTGACCCAGTACGCCATGGCCGCCGACCGCCAGCTCGGCCCACTCGCGGCCCTCAACACGCCGTGGCAGCCAGCAGTGCTGCAATTGATCCGCCTGACCGTGGCCGGTTCGCGTGACGAGGGCAACGACAAGCCGGTTGGGGTCTGCGGTGAAGCTGCCGCCGATCCCGCACTCGCGGTGGTGCTGGTCGGACTCGGAGTCTCGACACTGTCCATGACCGCACGGGCCCTCTCCGCCGTCGCCGCCGTGCTCGCGAGCGTGACGCTGCCCGAGGCGCAGCAACTGGCCGCCCTGGCCCTCAAATCATATTCAGCAACGGATGCCCGTCGAATCGTTCGCGAAAAACTTCCCATACTTAATACGCTGGGTTTGTAATCTGCCCTCACTCTTTGTCAACACTGCTTACCTTGGAGGACCCCATGTCTGAACGAACCGCTGTCATCGCAAGCCGCGTCGGTCTGCACGCCCGCCCCGCCGGAATCTTTGTCGCCGCGGTCGGTGAGCTGCCCCTCGAGGTCACCATCGCCATGGCCGGCGAGCCGGCCGAGGATGCCATGGACGCGTCGAGCATCCTCTCCATTATGAGTCTCGGCGCCTCCAACGGCGATACCGTCGTGCTGCGTGCCGACGGCGAAGGCGCCGACGAGGCTCTCGACTCCCTGGTCAAGATTCTGGAGACGGATCTCGACGCCGAATAATACCCGTTCCCCGTTTGGGGACAATCCTTTACCGCACGCAACTAGGTAACTACGCTAGGTAAATCGCGCGGGCGCTGTGCCCGCGCGAGACCGGCGCACCTGCCGGTACCTGCAACACCATCTGTGCGAGCGAAAAGGAACCTACCGTGACTGAACGACAGACGTACCTGGGCAACGTTGAGAGCACCCCTGAATCCGAGGAGCACACCATCAAGGACTGGGCGGATCTCGGCCAGGAAATGTGGTCGTACCTCACCGGTAAGGGTGCGGCCATCAACTACAGTTTCATCGATATGGTCGTCGAAGTTCCCCGTGACATCGGCCCCGATGCTCCGCGGGCCGTCTGGAAGCTCAGCGGCACCCTGCGGGTAACCACGAGCGACGAGAAGTCGCTCGGCTCCGATCCGTTTCGGGGCTGATCGTGAGCTCCTCGGCGAGCTCAACACTGGCTGGCTCCCCGGTGAGTCTGCACATCGATCTCGCCTTTTCCCTGGTCGAACCGACGGGTGCGGTCGGTGCGTCGAAAGCTTCCTCCGGTGCGGATTCGACCGGAGCAGAGTTCGGCGATTCCTTTGGGTCAGCGGATGCCATGCAGGGCACGGTGACCGCCAACGGCACGGAGATCACCGTATTCACGAGCAACCCGGAAATGTTCGTGCAGGGGCGTGCGCTCAATCTGGAACCGCTGCGCGCGCTGGCTGCCGAATTGGCCTCCCGCGGTCTGACCGTCTCCATCACGGGCCCGATCGGGCTGATTGCGCGTCTCGGCGACGTGCAGGCATCCGTTTCGCAACGGCTGTTGACGCGGTCACCGCACATCGTGCTCGGGTCCCGAAACGCCCTCGGGCCGCTCGTGCAGGCACGAATGCGCGGGCGTGCACGCATGCCGGTTGCCATTCCGCTGCCGCCATCGACGGTGTTTCCGCTCGCACCGACCTTTGATCGACACCGCCGGCGAAAGATCACCACAACGCACTACACGCCGGGAAGCGGGCGACCCCGCCTCATCTTCGTCGTGGGCTCGGAGAACTGGAACGGGCAGATGCCCCGGGAATTCAACCTACTGCCGGGCGTGACGACGATCGGCTCGTCCGCGGATGCCGACCTGCAATTGCCCGGGTTGAAACCGCTGCACGCCGAAATTCGCCACGATGACAACGATGAGTACGTTCTGTTTGCGATGGGTGACGTCGCGAGCAGCTCTCGACCGGCCGAGGGAGGCACCGGGAACAGCCAGATTCTGCGCACCGGGTCGCGGCTCGAAATGGGCCCGTGGCGCATGGGCTACTTTCGGGAGGAATTCGCCGACCACGGCCGGCCGTTTGGCGGGCGCGTTGGCGGGGAGCTGGCATTCCAGAAGCCGCAGCCGCCCAGGCCGCGGGCCTGAGAGGCGCGTGAGGGTGTCGCACGTTCGATGCGGCACCCTCACGAGGTGAACAGGTCGGTCCAGACCGCTCGAGAACCCGATTCCCCGATGAGCGCAACCGTGACGACCGATCCAAGCGCGCTGACCAGAACCACAAGATCAAGAACAATGGTGGCCGCGAGGCGTCCGGTGCCGTGTGGCAGAGCGGATGAGAAACGGGCGCCCTCGGCGGTTACGTAGCGGTACCAAAACCACTGCAGTGCCGCCACGAGGAACAGGGCGATCACCCACGGCAGCAGCGTGTTGCCGATCGAGGTGTGCGTGCCGAGCAACGGGGTCACGTTGACCAGCCGGGACTGCAGCCACTCCCCCGCCTGCACGGCGAGCGGAACCAGCACGAGCGCTGCCAGGGCCACCAGGGGCGTCACGATGCCCAATCGCCGCCGAGCGGCCGGCCAGAACGCGGTGAGCAGCGCGCACAGGGCGGCGAGTGGCACCACGATCACGACCGCGTGCACGATCAGCACGTGAAGCGGCAGTCCGTTGAATTCCCAATCAATGTTCAAGGCGTATCTCCACTGCATCGGCTCTTGCGGGCGGGGAAATCAGAATGAGCGCAAGCACTTGCCGGAGTAAAGTACCACCATTTGGCGTTTCCTGCTGTCCCCGTCACAGGGGAGGACATCACGCTGTCTATCCCCGCTAGGTTGGAATTATCGAACCGATTACCCGGAGTCGGCGATGGAACGGACAATCGTGAAAATGTTGCAGACAGAGTGCCCCGAATGCCAACAAATGGTGTGGATCACGTCGGATACCCGCTTCGCGACCTACCATTCCCTGGCCAATTCCTCCAAGGATTGCCCGGGCTCCCGAATGATCGTTCCGGTCCCCCCCAAACAGACCGCTGCGAGCCGTAAGCGGGCGCAGGCCGAACTCCTCGCCTGGAGCCACTCTGCGAGCGCTGTCAGTGCCACCGAACACCAGGCCACCGAACACCAGGCCGACAAAAACCACGCCACCAAGCACCAGGCCGCCTGACACCAGCCGACTCGAGCATCCGAGGCGGTGTCGACTCCCTACCCGGGTCGGCACCGCCTCGTTTTGTGGAACGGCGGCCTCGGTTCAGTTCAGTCGGCCGACCGCTGTGCGCTCGACGCGTTGCAACGGATGCGTAACAAACCGGCCAACCGGGAGATCTCATTCTGGCGCGAGGGTAGAATCTTTTTGTTTTTTATCAGCCTCTTCTCAGGCCATGCCCCGTACCGTTACACACGGAGTTCCCCCACTCCACGTAAAGCCCCGGCATATTTCTCACCTCCCCCCAGGCGAGAAGTGCCGGGGCTTTTTCGGTTCCGCGGCGCCGCGAGGGCCGTGCCATGGCGGTCTCGGCAGGATCGGCCAACGAATTGGTGGCGATCCCGAGACCAGCGCGGGTCGTTTCAGCGGATGCTGACCCAGGCCGGTTACGCGGCGAGCGCGGGGGCGTCGACGCGCAGCGAGCGAGCCCCGTGCTGCTCGGCCAGACCGGCCAGAAGCCGGGCGAGCTGATCGACCGGGGAGTCGGGCGCTTCGGGGTGCCACTGCACGCCGGTGATCGGAGCACTCTCATGCTCGAGGGCTTCGATCAGGCCGTCGGGGGCGTGGGCGGCGGCCACAAGTCCGGCGCCGAGGCGGTCGACGATCTGGTGGTGGGCGCTCTGCACCGAGATGTCAATGCGGCCGAGGCTCGCGGCCAGGGTGCTGTCGGCGGCGAGCACGACGTCGTGGGTGGAGAGAATCTGGTCGATCGGCACGTCGATGTTTTTGTGAATGCCGTCGTCAATGTGCTGCACCAGATTGCCGCCGAGGGCGACATTGATGATCTGCAGGCCGCGGCAGATGCCCAGCAACGGGGTGCCGACCAGGAGGGCACGCTGCACCAGGGCTATCTGGCCCTCGTCGGCGACCGGGAAGTGTGCCGTCTCACCCTCGTAGCCGGTAGCGCCGCCGTAGAAGTGGGGCGTGACGTCTTCGCCGCCGACGATGATGATGGCGTCGGCATCCGCTGTGATGCGCAGCAGTTCGACCGATGTGACGTCGGCAGCGGCGACCCGGGTGACTGCCCAGCCGGCGGTTTCGGCATCGGCGGCGACGCGCGAATTGAGCACCTGCACCTTGGCGTGATAGGCGGGGCGGTCTGGGCGCGCTCCGGTAACCTCGACGACGACGAGCATCCGGTTCGTGAATTCTTGGTTCATGCCGGGCTCCCGTCCTGTCGCATTGCTGTCCTGATTCCATTGTGGGCGGCAGGCCCGTAGCACGCGAGTAGCCCTGTAACACAGGGCAACATCGCAATCGCACGGATTCCCTGAGGTTCCCAGACTCGCCTCTGCCGGTCACCCTAAACTTTGGTCATGCAAGCACTTTCCTGGCGGGTCAGCTCGACCAGGACGACTCCTTTGGAAGGGACACCCGAATGACCAAGCAGTCCATCTTCGGCCGTATTTCCCAGCTCGCGAAGGCGAACATCAACGCCATCCTCGACTCGGCGGAAGACCCCGCCAAGATGCTCGACCAGATGGTGCGCGACTTCTCGAGCAGCATCTCCGACGCCGAGAGCGCGATCGCCGAGACCATCGGCAATCTGCGGCTGCTCGAAGACGACTACCGCGAAGACCAGGAAGCCGCCGTGGAGTGGGGCGACAAGGCCCTGGCCGCGAGCCGCAAGGCCGACGAGCTGCGCCTGGTCGGCAACGCTGCCGACGCCGACAAGTTCGACAACCTCGCCAAGGCCGCGCTGGGTCGCCAGCTCACCTCGGAGAAGGAAGCGAAGACCGCTGAGCCGCAGATTCAGGCCCAGACCGCCGTCGTCAACCAGCTCAAGACCGGCCTGAACGCCATGAAAGAGAAGTTGGTGCAACTCACCAACAAGCGTGCAGAGCTCGTCGCGCGCTCCAAGACCGCCAAGGCGCAGGCGCAGGTGATGGATGCCGTCAAGAGCATCGACATGATGGATCCGACGAGCGAGGTCAACCGCTTCGAGGACAAGATCCGTCGCGAAGAAGCCCGGGTTCGCGGCGCGCAGGAGCTCGCCGCGTCGAGCCTTGACGCCCAGTTCGAAAGCCTCGACGACCTCGGCGAGCTCACCGAAGTGGATGCCCGCCTCGCGGCCCTGAAAGCCGGAACCACCGCCGCCCTCGAGCGCTGAGCGTTCAGTGGACAACTTTGGTGGGTGACACCCCGGTGGCACCCACCAAAGTTGTCCACTCAGGACCTGACCGGCGAGCCCGGCGAGAAATTCGCTCTCGGCGAAGCGGATGTTGTTGGCCCCGGCCGCTGCGCCATACTGAGGTATGGCTCCCACCTTCGTTGTAGTACCGCAGTGGCAGGGTTCGATTTCTCCGCGCGCAATGCGCCTGGTCGACGGGGCGGCGGCCATTCAAGGCGACCTGCCCTTTTCGGCCACGCGTCTGGTCGACGTTCCGGTCGAGGCCGGTGACGCGCTCGATACCGGGGTGCACCGGTTCTCCGCGATCCAGCACGTGCGGGAACGCCACACCGCTGTTTTGAAGGACACGGCCGATTGGGCGCTCTCCATCGGCGGCGACTGCGGCATTGCCCTCACCGCTGTCGAGCACGCGGCGCGTACGCATCCGGGCGACTTGGCCGTCGTCTGGTTCGACGCCCACCCCGACCTGCACACGCCAGAGACCTCACCGTCCGGCGGATTCTGCGGCATGGTGCTGCGCGCGATCAGCGGCGAAGGGCCAGCCGAGCTGGAACTCGCCGCCACGAGCAGCGTGTCACTCGACCGCGTCGTGCTGGCCGGAATCCGCGATGTCGACGATGCCGAAGACGTTCTCCTGCAGGAGCGCGGCCTGGTGAGCGTGTCCTGCTCCGAGTTGACCGACCCGGCCGCCCTGGTCGGGGCCGTCGCTGCCATCGGCGCCAAGCACGTCTTCGTGCACATCGACCTGGATGTGCTCGATCCGTCAGCTCTTGGCGGCCTGAATGACCTGATTCCGTTCGGGTTGAGCGTGGCCGAACTCGGTGGAGCGATCACCGCCCTGCGCGCTGAGTTCACCCTCGCCGGAGCGACGATCACCGGGTTCGCGCCGGCCTCCCCCGAGGCGGCGACCGATGATCTGCCGAGCATCCTGCGCATCATCGGGGCACTCACCCGCTAGGCACTGATCTCGCAGGTGACCGGACTGAGTGAGTGGGAATGCGCATAACTGCTGCAATTTCTGGCTGGCCAGGGACACACTGGCGTCATTCCGGGCAACTTTGCGGGACCGCCAACGAATTGCAGGAGTTATGGACTCGGGGCGACAGGCCCGGCGAGCACCGCACGAATTCACACACCGACCAATGGAGGCCCCATGAACGATCAGCCCCGCATCCTCACCGAGCGCCGCGGCCACATTCTTCTGATCGGGTTCAATCGGCCCGAGAAGCGCAATGCCGCCGACTTTGCCCTGCTGCGGCAGCTCGCCCTCGCCTACGGTGAGCTCGACGGCGACCCCGAGCTGCGCGTCGGCCTGGTCTACGCCGTCGGCGAGCACTTCACGGCCGGGCTCGACCTCGCCGACATCGGTCCCCGGCTGGGCCCCGCCGGGCTCGAAATGGTGCCGGAGGGCGGCATCAACCCGTGGCAAGTGGATGGCGAATCCCTCAGTAAACCGGTCGTCATCGCCGTGCAGGGAACCTGTCTCACCCTCGGAATCGAGCTCATGCTCGCGAGCGACATTGTGGTTGCCGCCGAATCGACCAAGTTCGGGCAGATCGAGGTAGCCCGCGGCATTTTGCCGTTCGGCGGCGCGACGATTCGGTTCCCGCGTGCGGCCGGCTGGGGCAATGCCATGCGCTGGCTGCTCACCGGTGAGCTGTTCGATACCGCCGAAGCGCATCGTTTGGGCCTCGTTCAGGAAGTCGTGCCCGACGGCACCCAGTTCGACCGGGCGCTCGAGCTCGCCGAGAAGATCGCCGCCCAGGCACCCCTCGCGATCCAGGCCACCCTCGCCAATGCGCGCCTGGCGCAGCGGGAGGGGGCGGCATCCGCTGAACAAGAGCTGCAGCCGGCCCTCGCCCGCCTGGTGCAAACTGAGGACTCCCGCATCGGCATGCAGTCCTTCATGACCCGGACCCCCGCCGTCTTCGTGGGCCGTTAGCCACGCGCGCACCCTCCTCTTCTGCGACCGGGCCCGGAACGCAGGCCCAGCCTATTAATCGGGCCCGGGTTCACAGAGTGGGCCCCCGACGGGCACCTCGGGATAGGCTGCTCTGAACGGTCGGGCCACAAAGTCAAGGAGATTCAATGTCAAGTCAGAACTACGACGTCATTGTGATCGGCGGCGGCGCTGTCGGCGAGAACGCGGCCGACCGCACCGCGCAGGGCGGCCTGCGCACGGTCGTCGTCGAAAGCGACCTGGTCGGCGGCGAATGCTCGTACTGGGCCTGTATGCCGTCCAAGGCTCTACTGCGCAGCGGCGCCGCTCTCGCTGCGGCCAGGCGCGTGCCGGGCGCCGCCGAAGCCGTCACCGGAACCGTCGACGCGCGTGCCGCCCTCAAACAACGCGACGCCATCGCGAGCCACTGGAAGGACGACGGCCAGGCAAAGTGGCTCGAGTCGGTCGGAATCGACCTGGTACGCGGCCACGCCCGCCTCACCGGCACGAAAGAGGTCACCGTGACGTCCGCCGACGGCACCGTGACCGTGCTCACCGCCACGCACGCCGTCGTCGTCAGCACCGGTTCGGCCGCCCTCCTGCCCGACATTCCGGGCCTGACAAACATCGAACCGTGGACCAGCCGCGACGCGACCAGCGCCCAGGAGATTCCGGCCAGCCTGGCGGTGATCGGCGGCGGCGTCGTCGCCGCCGAGATGGCCGCCGCCTACGCCTCACTCGGCTCGACAGTGACCGTCATCGCGCGCAGCCCTCTGCTCGGCGGTCAGGAACCCTTCGCCGGTGAGCTCGTCACCGCCGCCCTGCGGCGCAACGGCGTCACCGTCCTCGTCGGCCCGTCTACCACCGAAGCCCACCGCAACTCAGACGGCACCGTCACGCTCACCCTCGACGACGACAGCACCGTCACGGCCGAGAAAGTGCTCGTGGCCATCGGCCGAACCCCGCGCACCCAGGATCTGGGCCTTGAAACCGTCGGGCTCGACGAAGGCGACTGGCTCGCCGTCGACGACACCCTGCTCGTGCAGGGCGACTCCCCCGCGCTCGCCGGTGACTGGCTCTACGCCACCGGCGACGTCAACCATCGCGCGCTCCTCACCCACCAGGGCAAGTACCAGGCACGAGCGACTGGCGACGCGATCGTGACCCGCGCGGCCGGCAGACCGATCGACACGGCGCCCTGGGGCGTGCACGTCGCGACCGCCGACCACGCCGCCGTGCCCCAGGTCACCTTCACCGACCCGGAGGTGGCCTCGGTCGGGCTGACCGCAGCATCCGCTGTCAAGGCGGGGTATCGCATCCGAATTCTCGATTACGACCTCGCCAACCTGGGCGGCGCCTCCGTGCTCGCCGTCGGCTACGTCGGTAAGGCGCGCGCGATCGTCGACCTCGACCGCGAGGTGTTGCTCGGCGTCACCTTCGTCGGGCAGGATGTCGCTGAGCTGCTGCATTCGGCCACGGTCGCCATTGTCGGCGAGGTGCCCATCAACCGGCTGTGGCACGCCGTGCCGAGCTACCCGACGCTGAGCGAAGTCTGGCTGCGCTTGCTCGAAGCGTACGGACGCCCCGGGTCGACCGACAACGACACCGAGGCCGCGGACGAGTAGCGGATGCGGCGCATCCTGTTCGACTCACCCGTCAGCCGCGCCGGCTACCTGTACGCAACCGCGTTCGGGCTAGTCTGGGGCTCGATCTGGAGTACCGGCCGAGTCGAGCGCAAGGCCGGCCTGTATGTGTTTCGCGGCATGCCGCCGTGGACGTTCGGACGCGGCGGATCCTGCGTCGGCGGCTGCTACCTCACCAATCAGAACGTCACCGCGGCCGTGCTCGAGCATGAGGCCGTGCACAAACGCCAGTGGCAGCGCTTCGGCATGGTCTTTCCGCTGCTATACGCGCTCGGCGGGCGCAATCCGCTGCAGAACCGCTTCGAGATCGAGGCCGGCCTGAAAAAGGGCGGCTACATCCGCTAGTTCAGCCAACGTGGCTCGTGACACCGCCGTCCATTCCGGTGAGCGGCTGCAGCACACACAAAACCGCCCGGGCTGGGAACAGGCCGGGCGGTTTTGTCGTGCAGAAGCGCTACTGCGCGGCGACGTACTCAGCGTCGATGGCGGCAGCCGCGGCGAACACAGCGAGGTTCGCACGCAGCTTGGCGCCGAGGTCGGCGTCAACGCTGGTCCAGTACCAAATGGCACGCTCGGTGACCTCGGGGCGGGTCACGCCGCTGATGGCACCGGTGATGGTGTCGAGGAAGCGCGCCTTGGCGGCGGCGTCGTAGACCTCGCGGTACAGCGTTCCGGCCTGGCCGAAGTCGCTGTCCTCGCTGCGCAGGGTCGCGGCGGCACGCAGCAGCGTTCCGTCGCCTTCCCAGGCGCCCTCGCCGGCCGCGGCCGGGTCGGCGACGGGGCCGCCGAGGGAGTTGGGTGCGTAGTTCGGCTGGCTCGGGGCGTTGAAGTGGTGGCGCTGCGCGCCATCCTGCGAGTAGTTGTTGACCGGGCTCTTCGCCGCATTGATCGGCAGCTGGGTGTAGTTGGTGCCGACGCGGTAGCGCTGCGCGTCGGGGTAGGAGAAGATGCGCGCCATGAGCATCTTGTCGGGGCTTGCGGCAATTCCGGGAACGAAGTTGGCGGGCGAGAACGCGGCCTGCTCGATCTCGGCGAAGAAGTTCTCCGGGTTGCGGTTGAGGGTGTGGGTTCCGACCGGAATGAGCGGGAAGTCGGCGTGCGGCCAGACCTTGGTCACGTCGAACGGGTTGAATCGGTAGGTGTTGCCCTGCTCGTACGGCATGACCTGCACGGAAACGTTCCAGGACGGGAAGTTGCCGGCGGCAATGGCGTCGGACAGGTCGCGACGGTAGTAGTCAGCATCCGCTCCGGCGATGAGCTCAGCTTCTGAGCCTTCCATCTCGACGTTGCCCTGGTTGGATTCGAAGTGGTACTTCACCCAGAACCGCTCGCCGGCGGCGTTGATCCACTGGTAGGTGTGCGAGCCGAAGCCGGGCATTTCACGCCAGGAGCGCGGCAGGCCGCGGTCTCCCATGAGGTAGGTCACCTGGTGGGCGGACTCCGGGGAGAGCGTCCAGAAGTCCCACTGCATGGTCGCGTCGCGCAGGCCGGTGCCCGGCAGGCGCTTCTGCGAGTGGATGAAGTCGGGGAACTTGATGCCGTCGCGGATGAAGAACACCGGGGTGTTGTTGCCGACGATGTCGTAATTGCCCTCGGTCGTGTAGAACTTGACCGAGAAGCCGCGCACGTCGCGCCAGGTGTCTGGGCTGCCCTGCTCGCCGGCCACGCTGGAGAAGCGCTGCAGGGTGGGGGTGACGGTGCCGGGCTGAAACACGGCCGCGCGGGTGTACTTCGAGACGTCGCCGGTCACGACGAACTCGCCGTGCGCTCCGCTGCCCTTGGCGTGCACGATGCGCTCCGGAATGCGCTCGCGGTTGAACTGGGCGAGCTTCTCGACCAGGTAGCGGTCGTGCAGCGCGGTGACGCCGTCGGCGCCGACGGTGAGGGAGTGCGCGTCGCTGGCGACGGGCGTTCCCGTCTGGTCGGTAGTGGGCTTGATAGTCATGGTGCTCCTTGGTGTGGATCAGCAACGCGAGGTTGGCGGAAGAAAGTTAGGGGTGTGCGGTGTCGAGCTGGCACTGGGCGCACAGGCCCCAGTAGATGACCTCGGCGGCGCGCACGTCGAAACCGAGCGTATCCGCCGGCGTGAGGCAGGGTGCGTGACCGATGGCGCAGTCCACGTCGTGCACCACAGTGCAGCGGGTGCAGACGATGTGGTGGTGGTTGTCGCCGACCCTGCGCTCGAACAGGGCGGGCGAACCGGCCGGTTCGATCTTGCGCACGAGTTCGGCAGTGCCGAGCGAGGCGAGCACCCCGTAGACCGCCTGCAGCGAGGTGCCGGGCAGGTCGGTGTGCACCGCTGTGAACAGGGCATCGGCGTTGGAGTGCGGCATATCGGTGAGGGCGCGCAGCACAGCCAGACGCGGCGCCGTGACTTTGAGACCAGCCGAACGGATGCTGTCGGCCAGCAACCCGGCGTCGGCTGCGGCCAGGCGCAGGCCCGCGGTCTCTTCGCTCGGTTCGATCGTCGTCATGCTCCGACCCTAGCATTTGTTTTGAGTAATTCAAAACAATTCGGGCACTGGTATAGCTAGCTAGGATAGCGATTATCGAGGTTCTGGAGGAACTGTGCTCGCGATCACGCGATTCATCACCGGCAAACGCACCGCCTGGGCGGTCTTGCTCGGAACACTCGTGGCGGTCGGTCTGCTGTTTGCGCTGCTCCCGGCCAATGAGTCCGAGGATTTTCCGGCGGCGGGGCTGCCGGAGACCAGCCAGGCGGCCCAAGTCACCGAGCTGCTCGCCGACTTTCCCTCGGCCGACCAGACCGCGGCGATCGTGGTCTGGAGCCGCGACGGCACCGCGCTCACGGCGGCCGACCAAACCGCGATCACCGCCGCAGCCGAGCAGCTCGGTGCCGCGTCGATCGCCCCGCGCGCGGCCACGCCGCAGTTCAGCGACGACGGTCAGGCGGCGCTGAGTGTGGTGCCGCTGGAGGCGGCGAGCGCGACGGCCGACATTGCGAAGACGGCCACCGACATCCGTTCAACGGCGTCGACCGCGCTGCCGAGCGGGCTGACCGCCTATGTCACCGGGCCGGTCGGCTTTCAGTCCGACATCACCAACGCTTTCGCCGGAGCCGACTTTCGCCTGCTGCTGGTGACCGTGATCGTCGTCGCGGTGCTTCTGATCGTGACCTATCGCAGCCCGGTGCTCTGGATCGTGCCGCTCGTCGTGGTCGGGCTCGCCGACGGCCTGGCCGGCAAGGTCGCCGGCGCGCTGACCGAACCGCTCGGTTTCGCCCTCGACGCCTCGATCTCGGGTATCCTCTCGGTGCTCGTGTTCGGCGCCGGCACCAATTATGCCCTGCTGCTCGTGGCCCGCTATCGCGAAGAATTGCTGCACACCGAAAATCGCAACGTCGCCATGCGCACCGCCGTGACGAGCGCCGGCCCGGCCATCGCGGCGAGCGGCGGCACCGTTGCGCTGAGCCTGGCGACCCTGGTTTTCGCCGAACTGGCCGGCAACCGGGCGCTCGGCATCGCCTGCGCCATCGGTGTACTCATCGCCATTCTGTTCGCCCTGCTCGTGCTGCCGGCCGCCCTCGTGGTCTGCGGGCGCGGCCTGTTCTGGCCGTTCATTCCGCGCGTGCAGGCCCATGCCACTGCCCTGCGCACCGGCTTCTGGACCAGGCTCGGTCGCGGAGTGGCCAGGCATCCGGTGATCATCACGATCGTGTCCGTTCTGGCGATCGGTTCGCTCGCGTTCGGGCTGAACGGAGCCGCGGTCGGGCTATCCCAGGCCGACCAGTTGCTCGGCAACCCGGAGTCGGTTGTTGCCCAGGACATCGTGGACGCGTCTTTTTCGGCGGGGCTGACCAGCCAGACGGTCGTGCTGACGCCGGATGCGGTATCCGCTGACACCGTGGCAGTGGCCCTGCAGACCCCAGGGGTCTCCGCGGCTGTCGCCGGTGAGAACGCCGGCGGCCTGACCCGCATCGATGTCACCCTAGACAGCGAACCAGGCAGCGACCTGACTTTCGCGACCCTCAGCCAACTGCGCAGCGATTTAGCGGATGCTTCGGGCGCGGTCTCGCAGGCGCTGGTCGGTGGCAGCGATGCCACGGCCCTCGACACGAAAATCAGCGCCGAACGGGACCAGGCCCTGATTCTGCCGCTGATTCTGGGCATCGTCTTTCTCATTTTGGCGCTGCTGCTGCGCTCCCTCGTGGCGCCGGCGTTGCTCATCGCCACCGTGCTCGGCACCTTCTTCGCCAGCCTGGGAGCTTCGAACCTGATCTTTCAGAACCTGCTCGGCTTCGCCGCGTTCGACACCAGCGTCGTGCTGTTTGCCTTTCTGTTCCTGGTCGCTCTCGGCGTGGACTACAACATCTTCCTGACCACGCGAGCGCGGGAAGAGGCCCGGCGCTACGGCACCCGAGAAGGCATGGTGCGGGCGCTCTCGTCGACCGGAGCGGTGATCACGAGCGCCGGGATTCTGATCGCGGCGGTGTTCACCGTGCTCGGCGTCCTGCCGGTCGTGGCGCTCACCCAGATCGGCGTGATCGTCTGCATCGGCGTGCTGCTCGACACCCTTGTCGTGCGCACCGTGCTCGTGCCGGCCCTGGTCTTTCTGGTGGACGACCGGTTCTGGTGGCCGTCGAAGCCTGTCGCGTCACGCCAGTAGAATTTCGGCGCGACTCTGGTTGACTCCGGGCTCACGCCCGGTGAGGCCAACGCCCGGTCAGGCCTACGCAGGGTCGGGCGGCACGCGATCCTGCCAGCGGATGCGCCGCTCCAGCTGCGCGCCGAGCGCCAGCAGCGTCGCTTCGCCGCCGGGTCGCCCGATGAGCTGCACGCCCATCGGCAGGCCGTCGTCGGTCTGGTGCACCGGCAGCACGATGGCCGGCAGCCCGCTCACGTTGATCATCGAGGTGAACGGCGTGTACTGCACCTGCTGGGCGAAGTTCGCCTCGCCGTCGTGCGCGTCGTACCAGCCGACCGGCCGCGGCGTCAGCGCCATCGCCGGGGTCAGCACGGCATCGAATTTCGACAGCTGGCGAATGAACGAACGCTCGAACGCGGACAGTGCGGCCAGCGCCTCGGCGAGTTCCCGGGCACCGAGGGCACGACCTCGGGCGAGCAGCCACTGGGTCAGCGGTTCAAGCAGGGCGACGTCTGCGTCGGTTTCGGCCGGGATGGTCGCCGCGCCCGCTTGCCAAATTGTGCGAAACGCCGGCACATAGCTCGCGTCGGGCACGAGTGCCGTCTCCTCGAGGCCGTGCTGCAGCGCGGCGAAACCGGCCACGGCGAGATCGAGCGCGGCCTGGGCTTCGGGCGCAATCGAAATGGAGTAATCGTTGTCCCAGGCTGAAGTGGTCATGACGCCGAGCTGAAACCGCCCATCGCCGCGCACCGCCGCGGCCAGCAGCGGAGCTTCGTCTCCCGGAGCCCGCAAGGCATAGTGGTGGTCGGGGTGACCATCTCGCGGCGCGATCATGGCATCGAGCAGCAGGGCGGCATCCGCTACCGTGCGGGCGATCGGGCCGCCGACGGCGAGGCCACCGAGCTTGTCGACTCCGGAAGCGGACGGCACCCGTCCGCGGCTCGGCTTGAGGCCGACCAGCCCGCAGGCGGCCGCTGGGATGCGGATGGACCCGCCGCCATCGGAGCCCGGCGCGAACGGCAGCAGGCGGGCGGCGACCGCGGCGGCGGCGCCGCCGCTGGATCCGCCGGCGCCGAGCGCAAGGTTCCACGGCGTGCGAGCCGGCGGTGCCGCGAGGCTTTCGGTGTAGGAGGCGAGGCCGAATTCCGGCGTGTTCGTCTTGCCGAGGCTGACTCCCCCGGCGTCGTCGAGGGCCTGCACAAGCTCATCCGACTCGTCGGGCACATAGTCGGCGAAGAGGCGGGAGCCGAACCTGGCCGGCACCCCGGCACGCAGGTACAGGTCCTTGTCGGCGAACGGGAGGCCCCAGAGCGGCGCGGTGCGCGGCATCCGCTCTTCAACGTAACGGGCCCTGACCCTGGCCGCGTCTGCCGTCACCGTGACAAAGGCACCGAGTGCCGGATTGTACTTCTCGATGCGGGCGAGGTAGTGCTCGGCGAGCTCGCCCGGGCTGATTTCGCGGTTCTGCAGGGCCTGCCATTGCTCAAGGGCGGTCAGTTCGTGTGGATCAGCCATGACCCGAGCCTAGTTCGGCGACGGTCGCCAATCAGGCAGCACTGGCCGGGGCGGCACAACGAGGCTAGCCTCAATCCATGGCCAGCGCTTTGTACAACCCCATCGGCACCACCGCGCTCATCACCGGAGCGTCGAGCGGACTCGGCGTCGGGTACGCCCACGCGCTCGCCCAGCGCGGCGCGGATCTGGTACTCGTCGCCCGTCGCCAGGCCCGGCTCGAATCCCTCGCGGTCGATCTCGCCGAGAAATACGGCACCGTTTCCACCGTGATTCCGCTCGATCTCACCGAAGCGGATGCCGTCCCCGAGCTGGTGCGCGACCTGCGTGAGCGGGCAATCACCATCGGCACCCTCGTGAACAATGCCGGATTCGCCACCTTCGGCACCGTGCTCGAGTCGGACGAGGCCCGCGAACGCGAGCAGGTGGCGCTCAACGTGCACGCGCTGACCGCGCTGACCCACGCCTTCCTGCCCGATCTGGTCGAGACCGCCTCGCTGCATCCGCACACTGCGGCGCTGGTGAACCTGGCCAGCACGGCCGCATTCCAGCCGGTGCCGCGCATGGCGGTGTACGGCGCGACCAAGGCCTACGTGCTCAGCTACACCGAGGCGATCAGTTACGAAACGCGGGCGAGCGGCCTCAAGGTCACGGCGATCTGCCCAGGTCCCGCCGACACCGAGTTCTTCGAGGTCGCCAAGACCGGCGGCGGCAAGAAGGGCACACCGCTCACGGTCGACGAGGTTATGCGCGCCTCGTTCTCGGCGCTCGACCGCTCGGTCACGCCCTCGGTCGTGCTGGTCGGCGCCCGCAACGCCCTGCTCGCCCGGGTCGCGAGCATCTCTCCGCGACGTGCGGTACTCAACGCCGTCGGCCGCCTGAACACGCCGCGCGGCACGCGCTGAGCCCGGGCACGCCCGCGAGACGCCAACTTCGGTCCCTATGCCCCGCGACCTGCCAACGTCGGCCCCATGAGCTGGGCCGACGGGGCTACTTCAGACTCTTCTGCAGCAGAATAGTGCCGAGCCAGCGCTCGAACTTGAAACCGACCTTGCCCATGCGGCCGATCTCCTCGAAACCGAAGTCGCGGTGCAGCTTGATCGAGGCATTCGCTCCCTGATCCGCGATCACGGCGATGATCTCCTTCAGGCCGGCCGCCTTCGACCGCTTGATCAGTTCGCCGAGCAGCTCGCGCCCGAGTCCCTTTCCGGTGGACGCGGCGCCGAGGTAGATCGAGTTTTCGACCGTGAACCGGTAGGCCTTCTTCTGTTTCCACGGGGCGACCAGGGCATAGCCGAGAATCTGGCCGGCCGGTGAGACGGCAACGATGAACGGCATGCCCTGCTTGTTCAGGTAGTAGAACTTGTCGCGCCACTCGGGGAGAGTCATGGCATCTTCGTCAAAAGTGACGGTGCTGTTGGCTACGTAATAATTGTAAATTTCGCGAATGTGCGGCAGGTCGGTCGCCCGCACCTCACGCATCGTGTATTCGAACGGCGTCTCGACGGCGGTTTCCGGCCGCAGGTGGCGGGGCAACCGACGACGAGGCTCGTATTCTTCCTCAAGCACCGGGCACTCCCCTTTCTGGTTGATTCCAGATTACCGGAAGCTCCCAGTTCACCGATGCAGCCCCCTGCCCGGTCAACAGCCGGTTGGCGTTGCTGAATGGCTTCGAACCGAAAAAACCACGCCAGGCCGATAGTGGACTCGGGTGCACCGACTCGTGCACGGGCGTGTCGCCGAGCAGTGGCTTGAGCGCGCCGGCATCCTGTCCCCACAAAATCGCGACCAGCGGATGTCCCCGCCCGGCCAGTGCGCGAATGGCCTGGTCGGTCACCGCTTCCCATCCCTGGCGGCGGTGCGAACCGGCCGCTCCCGCACCGACGCTGAGCACCCGGTTCAGCAGCAGCACGCCCTGATCGGTCCAGGCCGAGAGGTCGCCGTGCTCGGGTCGCGGCAGGCCGAGATCGGCTTCATATTCAGTGTAGATATTGCCGAGGCTGCGCGGAAGCGGGCGCACGTCGGCTTTGACGGCGAAGGCCAGGCCGATCGGATGGCCCGGAGTCGGATACGGATCCTGCCCGACGATGAGCACCCGCACGGCGTCGAACGGCTGGCGGAACGCGCGCAGCAGGTGCTCCGCAGCGGGCAGCACGGCGCGGCCGGCGGCTCGTTCACGCGTCAGGAACTCGCCGATCCTGGCCAGGTCATCGGCCACGGGTGCGAGGGCGAGCGCCCAGCCCGGATCGATGTCGCCGCTGGCCGCGAGGGCGTCGAGGTTCACGACCTCACCCGGCCGACCGGGCGCGCCCGATCAACCCGGCAGGTACCTGATGGGGTGGCGACCGCCGCGAGCTGACTCGGTACGCATGTTGCGGCATCCGTTGTGCAGGCTGTCATGCGCGGGTCAGGCGCCGATGGTGCTCACGAGCACGCCGCCGTCGGCCTGGCTGACGTTCCAGACGCTGCCGGCGCCGAGCACGCGAAGTGCGCCCTCGCCGACCACGAGCACGGTGTTCTCGTCGATGGCGAGGCCGCCGTCGATCAGGCCGGCCTCGGTCGCCGCGATCAACCGGGACAGGCTGCCGGACTGGGCGGAGTGCACGTCGACCGTGACGTCGAGCAGTCCGATGCCCTGGGCGAGGGTGATCTCGTCGAGGCCCTCGGAGACGTCTTCGGGCGTCACCTCGACGCCGCCGATGCGCCAGCCGCCGATCAGGGCTCGTTCGGCGGCGATCATGGCACCGGCCGAGAAGCCGAGGTAGGGCACGCCGGCCGATACCTGGCGGCGAATCTCGCCGGCTATGGGGAGCAGTGCGGCCAGGTAATCGGGGGTCACGCCGCCGCCGATGAGAATGCCGTCGACAGCGCCCAGAGCGGTGAGGTCGCCGGTATCGCCGGGCGCGAGTACGGTGCGGCGGGTCTGCACACTGTCGCCGAGCGAGGCAGCCAGTTCCTCGGCGTGGGCGCTGCCCGGGCCGACGGTGATGATAGCCACGATCGGTTCGTCACGGCCAGCCTGTGCGGCGTGAGCCACAACCTCGGACAGGAACGTTCCGAGCACCTGGGCATTGTGGGCCGGGTCTCCTCCGCCGCCGACCAGGTGCACGCTCACGCGGTGACCTTCGTTTCGGTCGTGGCTGTGTCGTTGCTCGAAAGAGGTGCGTCAAGTGTCATTCGACAATGCTAACGAAAGACGCAAGCGCCGTGACCGCAGGCACAATAAAGCGGATGCCGCGCTGCCGACCGGCAGCGCGGCATCCGCTCGTTGCGGTTTATCCGGCGCGAAGAAGAAGCGCTACGGAACCTGACGCTGGTCGAGCCCGTTGTAGGCCGACAGCGGGCGAATCAGTGCGTTGCTGGTCTTTTGCTCCATGATGTGCGCGGTCCACCCGGTGATGCGCGCCGCAACGAACAGCGGCGTGAAGGTGAGGGTGTCAAACCCCATCAGGTGGTAGGCCGGGCCCGAGGGGTAGTCGAGGTTGGGCAGGATCGCCTTGCGCGTCGTCATCGCCGTCTCGAGGGCTTCGTAGAGTTCGAGCAGCTCCGGCTTCTCGTAGTGCAGGGCCAGGGTGACGAGCGCCGCCCGCATGGTCGGTACGCGCGAGTCGCCGCTCTTATAGACGCGGTGCCCGAAGCCCATGATCTTGCGCTTCTCGGCGAGCGCCTGCGCGAGCCAGGGCTCGGCCCGGGCGGCCGAGCCAGCGCCGAGGCCGATCTCGGTGAAGGTGTGCATGACGGCTTCGTTCGCGCCGCCGTGCAATGCTCCCTTGAGCGCCCCGACCGCGCCGGTCACGGCCGAATAGAGGTCTGACAGGGTTGAGGTGATCACCCGCGCGGTGAACGTCGAGGCGTTGAAGGAGTGCTCGGCGTAGAGAATCATCGACACGTCGAAAGCGTTGACGACGACGAGCTCAGGCACCTCCCCGAAGGCCATGTGCAAAAAGTTCGCCGAGTAGCCGAGGTCGTCGCGCGGCTCGACCAGGTCGAGCCCATGCCGACGCCGCTGGTCGTACGACACGATCGCGGGCAGCTGGGCGAACAGCCGAATCGACTTGGCCAGGTCGGATTCCGGCGACGGGTTCTCGGCTTCCGGATCGCTCGCTCCGATAACGCTCACCGCGGTGCGCATGACATCCATCGGGTGCGCGGTCAACGGCAGTTCGTCGATGATGCGCTTGACGACCGGGTTGAGGTGGCGCAGCGATCGTTCGAGGGCCTCGAACTCGGCCAGCTGTTGGTCGTCGGGCAGCTCCCCGTGCCAGAGCAGGTAGGCGACCTCCTCGAAGCTCTTCTTCGCCGCGAGTTCCTGCACCGGGTAGCCACGGTAGAGCAGCGAGTTGGTCTCCGGGTTGACCTTGGAGACCGCGGTCGTGTCGACGACCACGCCGGTCAGCCCCTTATAGACGTGTGGAGCGAGTGTTTCCGTGTCAGACATTATGCTCCCCTTATACCTTGGACGAAATGTGCGGGTTCAGCGTGAAATCGAAGATACCCGAATCGAACTGGCTATACGACGCGTAGTCGAGCAATTCGTACAGGTCAGCCCGGTGCTGCATCTCGGGCAGCATCGTCGTGAGCGAGCCGGTCTGCTCGATCGCATCGAGTCCGCGGGCCGCCGACCCCATCGCGAGGCGCAGCAACGACACCGGAAAGATCACCAGGTTCATGCCCACGTTTTCGAGCTGCTGCACGGTGTACAGCTCGCCCTTGCCGAATTCGGTCATGTTCGCCAGGATCGGCACCGAGACGGCCGCCCGGATCGTCTCGAACTCGGCCAGGCTGCCCATCGCCTCGGGGAAGATCGCGTCCGCTCCGGCATCCTGCAGCTGCTTTGCCCGAGTCACCGCGGCATCCAAACCGTCGACGGCACGGATGTCCGTGCGCGCCATCACGAGAAAGTTCGCATCCCGGCGGGCATCGACCGCTGCGCGGATGCGCTTGATCGCGGTGTCCGCATCCACGACCTGCTTGCCGTCCAGGTGACCGCAGCGTTTCGGGTTGATCTGGTCCTCGATGTGCATTCCGGCCAGGCCGGCATCCTCGAGAGTCTGAATGGTGCGCGCCACGTTCATCGGCTCGCCGAAGCCGGTGTCGGCATCGACGATGGCCGGCAGGTCGGTCATCCGGGCGATCTGCTGCGACCGGCCGGCCACCTCGGTGAGGGTGGTCAGGCCAATGTCGGGCAGGCCGAGGTCGGCCGAGAGCACGGCACCCGAAATGTAGACGCCCTCGAACCCCTTCTGCTGAATGAGTTTGGCCGAAAGCGGGTTGAACGCGCCCGGAAAGCGCAAAATCTTGCCGCTTTTTAGGCCCTGGCGCAGGGCAATGCGCTTGTCAGCGGCGTCGCGCCTGGCGTACAGCATTAGAAGATTCCGATCGGCGCAGTAATGGAGGAGAGCAATCCCGGCTTGGCCACGATGGTCAGGCCGCCGAGCTCAGCCGCGCCGAGCTCGGGCAGACGCTGGGCCAGAGCGAGAAAGCGTTCAATCTCCGACGCCTCCATGACCGGGGCAGCGAGGGTGCGGAACTTGTTGATGTACTCCGCGCGGGCGAAGGGGCGAGCTCCGAGCGGATGCGCATCGGCGACGGCAATCTCGTCCACGATGCGGGTTCCATTGGCCAGTTCGATCTCGACGCGACCGCCGAAGGCCTTCTCGGCCGGGTCGAGGGAGTGGTAGCGACGCGTCCACTCCTTATCCTCGGTGGTTGTGACGGTCTGCCACAGGGCGATGGTGTCTGGGCGGCCGGCTCGTTCCGGGCTGTAGGAATCGACGTGGTTCCAGCTGCCGTCCTGCAGAGCGACCGTGAAGATATAGGGAATGGAGTGGTCGAGCGTCTCGCGGCTCGCGGTGGGGTCGTACTTCTGCGGGTCGTTGGCGCCGGAGCCGATCACATAGTGCGTGTGGTGGCTGGTGTGGATGACAACGCTCGTGATAGCCCCGGCGACGAGCAGTTCGGGGTGTTCGTTGTGCAGCTTGCGAGCGAGGTCGATCCAGGCCTGCGCCTGGTATTCGGCCGAGTGCTCCTTGGTATAGCTGTCCAGAATGGCCCGCTTGATGCTGCCGGCTTTCGGCAGCGACACGTCATAGGAGCCGTCCGGGCCGTCGAGCAGCCAGGCGATGACGCCGTCTTCGCCCTCATAGATGGGAGTCGGGCTGGTTTCGCCGCGCAGCGCACGGTCGACGGCTTCGACAGCCATCTTGCCAGCGAAAGCCGGGGCGTGCGCCTTCCAGCTGGAGATTTCGCCCTTGCGGGATTGGCGCGTCGCGGTCGTGGTGTGCAGCGCCTGACCGACGGCCTGAAAGATGGTTTCCTTGTCGAGGCCGAGCAGGGTGCCGATACCGGCGGCGACCGACGGGCCGAGGTGGGCAACGTGGTCGATCTTGTGCGCGTGCAGGCTGATCGATTTCACCAGGTCGATCTGAATCTCGTAGCCGGTGGCGATGCCGCGAATCAGGTCGCTGCCGGTCAGGCCGCGGGAGGCCGCGAGGTGCTGGGCGACCGCCGTGATCGGCGGGATATTGTCGCCGGGGTGCGAGTACTCGGCGGCGAGGAACGTGTCGTGATAGTCGAGTTCACGCACGGCCACACCGTTGGCCCAGGCCGCCCACTCCGGGGAAACCCGGCGGGCGGGGGCGAGGCCGAACACAGTCGCTCCGTCGCCGCCATTGGAACGCGGATGTGCGAGCGCCTGCGAGCGGGCGGCGATCACCGGGCGACGAGTCAGGCTGGCCGCCGCGACGGAGGCGTTGTCGATCACCCGGTTGATGACCATCTCGGTCACCTCTTCGGAGACGAGGGCCGGGTCGGCGGCGACCTCGGCGATTTTCCAGGCCAGCTGGTCCTCGCGGGCCAGATTCTCGTCGCTCTTGTGAACTCGAACGTGGTGAAGCTGCACTGTGGATCCCTTCGTTAGGTGACCAGGGCCGCTAATTGGCGACAGTGGCCGAACCCTCATCGATCGCCGCGAGGACGCTCTGGAGGCTTTGATGAAGATGAATATGGGTGGCATGGGCCGCCAGCGACGGATCGCCGGCGATGATGGCGTCGAGAATCAGCAGATGCTCGGCTGCCGCGGCATGGAGCCGCAGCGGATTTCTCCGGGCCAACCGACGAATTCGGGCCAAGTGGGTGCGTACGGCGCGCAGGGCGCCGACGAGAAAGGGGTTGCCGACCGCGACATCGATGGCATCTTCGAGTTCATCGATCAGCCCGTAGTATCGGTGCACTCCGACGTCGCCCTGTTCCAGCAGCTGCGGAGCATTGACGAAGCCCTCACGGAGCAGGGCGAACGGGGTGGGATCACGGCGAATCGCCGCCAGACGAATGGCCTGCACCTCAAGCGCCTGGCGCAGTTCGTAAAGTTCGGAAATACTGTCGACCGAGATATCGGTGACTTCAAAGCCACGGCCTCGGCGACCGACGACGAGTCCATCGGCAATCAATCGGGCCACCGCTTCCCGCAGCGGGGTGCGCGATATGCCAATACGCTCGGCCTGTTCGACTTCGAGCAGGGCAGCCCCTGGTGCGAGGAATCCGTTCAGGATTTCCCCGCGCAGCTGACGGTACGCTCGCTCACTGGCGCGGAGCGGCACGTCTAACCCCAACATTGCGGTTTCTGTATACACAACTCAGATCCTATTCCACAATGCTGGGTTATATGCAATACTTCAACCACTCTTTGTATACAGAGGCACTTCGATGGAGAAGATAGACATGAACGGCGAATCAGGTGCGAGCTACCGGGATGCGTGGCGACGCAGCATTTCGTCGACGGAAGCCTTCTGGCTTGAGGCGGCTGAGGGCATCGACTGGATCACGCAGCCCCGTCTGGCGCTCGCTCCCGACGGCCCGGCGACCGGCAGCTGGTTTCCCGGCGGCACTCTCAATACCAGCTACAACGCACTCGACCGCCACGTGCTGGCCGGCCGCGGCGCCCACACCGCGCTGATCTATGACTCCGCTATGACCGGCACCCGGGTCAAGCTCAGCTACCTCGACCTGCTCGGCCGCGTCGCCAGGTTCGCCGGCGTACTCCGCGCCAACGGCGTTGGCACCGGCGACCGCGTCGTCATCTACCTGCCGATGATTCCCGAAGCCGTTGTCGCCATGCTCGCCTGCGCCCGCATCGGCGCGGTGCACTCGGTCGTGTTCGGTGGTTTCGCCGCAACCGAACTGGCCGTGCGCATTGATGACGCCCGCCCGAGTGTCATCGTCACGGCATCCGGCGGCCTGGAGCCTGGCCGCGCGGTGGAATACCTGCCACTGGTCGACAAGGCCATCGCCCTGAGCCAGGGTTCGGTGCACACCGTGATCGTGCAGGGCCGGGACAGCATCCCCGGCTCAGCTGCTGACTACCAGAACCATTCAGAAGCGGATGTCGTCTGGCTCGACTGGGCAGCCGAAGAGGCCAAAGCCGCGCCGGCCGACCCGGTCGCCCTGCGCTCCGAAGACCCGCTGTACATCCTGTACACGTCCGGTACGACCGGTAAGCCCAAGGGCATCATCCGCGACAACGGCGGCCATGCCGTTGCGCTGAACTGGTCGATGCGCAACATTTACGATGTGGGACCGGGCGACGTCTACTGGGCCGCATCCGACGTCGGCTGGGTGGTCGGACACTCCTACATCGTCTACGCGCCGCTCCTGGCGGGCGCGACCACGGTCCTCTATGAGGGCAAGCCGATCGGCACCCCGGATGCCGGCGCCTTCTGGCGCGTCGTCGACGACTACAAGGTGAAGGTTCTGTTCACCGCGCCGACCGCCATACGGGCCATCCGCCGGGTCGACCCCGACCTGCTCGATCTGAAGAACCACGACGTTTCGAGCCTGACCAGCCTGTTCCTGGCCGGCGAACGACTCGACCCCGAGACCTTCCACTGGGCCAACAATGGGCTGCACTGCCCGGTCGTCGACCACTGGTGGCAGACCGAGACCGGGTGGGCGATCTGCGCCAATCTGCTCGGCATTGAAGAATTGCCGACCAAGCCGGGTTCGGCCACCGTCCCGGTACCCGGATACGACATTGCCATTCTGGATTCCAAGGGCAAGCCGATCGAGAAAGTCGGCAAGGACGGCAACATCGCCATTCGACTTCCCCTGCCGCCCGGAACCCTGCTCGGGGTCTGGGGCAGCGAGGAACGGTTTACGAGTTCTTACCTGACCGCCTTCCCCGGCTACTACGCCACCGGCGACTCCGGCCATTTCGACGCCGACGGCTACCTGTTCGTGATGGGCCGCACCGACGATGTGATCAACGTTGCCGGGCACCGGCTCTCCACCGGGTCGCTCGAAGAGGTACTCACCCTGCACCCGGCCGTCGCCGAGTGCGCGGTACTCGGCGTGCACGACGCCCTCAAGGGCCAGCGAGCCGCTGGTTTCGTGACCCTCAAAGTAGGGACTAGTGTCGACCACGACGTTCTGGCCGCCGAACTCGTCGCGCTCGTCCGGGAGCATGTCGGCCCGGTTGCCGCGTTTCGCGACGTCACCATACTCGACCGACTGCCCAAAACGCGGTCGGGCAAGATTCTTCGCAAAACCATTCGGCAGATCGTCGACGGTGAAGAATATTCCGTTCCCCCCACTATCGAAGACCCCACCGTTCTCGACGATTTGAAACAGGCGCTGTCAGCATCCGTTTCCTAACCAGGTCAAGACCGCTCGCGCCCTAAACCGCGCACCGACAACTTTTCCGTAAAACCCGTACTTTCCACCCTTAAGGCAAGGAGGCCCCATGAGTGAAGCAGTGAAAGACGCCCCACCGAAGTCCATCATCGACTACGAGGCTTTTGAAAAGACCCCCCGTTTTCTCGAGTTGAAGCGCACCCGCAACAGGTTCGTCGTACCGATGGCAATCTTCTTCTTTGTCTGGTACATCGCCTACGTACTCGCTGCCGCGTACCTGCACGAGTTCATGGCCACGCCGGTCTTCGGCCGCATCAATATCGGACTGCTGCTCGGCCTCGGCCAGTTCGTCACGACGTTCGCCATCACCATGACCTACGTGACCTTCGCGAACCGCAAGATCGACCCGCGCACCGAAGAACTTCGCCTTGAGCTTGAGCGGATGGAACAGCGATGAACGCACTGCACCTCCTGGCCACGACGGTCAAACCGGTTGAAAACAACCCGATCCTGAACATATCCATCTTTCTCGCCTTTGTGGCGGTGACCCTGATCATCGTCATCCGCTCCGGACGCAACAACAAGTCCGCCGCGGACTACTACACCGGTGGCCGCTCGTTCACCGGACCGCAGAACGGTTTCGCCATCGCCGGCGACTACCTCTCGGCGGCGTCGTTCCTCGGCATCGTCGGCGCCATCGCGATCAGCGGCTACGACGGGTTCATGTACTCGATCGGATTCCTCGTCGCCTGGCTCGTGGCCCTGCTGCTCGTTGCGGAGCTCATGCGCAACACCGGCAAGTTCACGATGGCCGACGTGCTCTCCTTCCGGTTGAAGCAGGGTCCAGTACGCGTGGCAGCAGCAACGACCACCCTGGCCGTGTGCTTCTTCTACCTGCTCGCCCAGATGGCCGGAGCCGGCGGACTCGTCTCGCTACTCCTCGGCATCAACGACAAGCTCGGCCAGTCCATCGTGGTCACCGTCGTCGGCGCGCTGATGATCGTCTACGTACTGGTCGGCGGTATGAAGGGCACCACGTGGGTGCAGATCGTCAAGGCGTTCCTGCTCATCATCGGTGCACTCGCCATGAGCATCTGGGTACTGGCCCTGAACGGGTTCAACCTGTCGGCCCTGCTCGACAGCGCTGTTGCCGTCTCGACCTCCGTTCCGGCCGATGCGATCCTGGCTCCGGGCCTGAAGTACGGCACCAACCCGCTCGACTTCATCTCGCTCGCCCTCGCCCTGGTTCTCGGAACTGCCGGCCTGCCGCACGTGCTCATGCGCTTCTACACGGTTCCGACCGCCAAGGAAGCTCGTCGCTCTGTGGTCTGGGCCATCTGGCTCATCGGCGCGTTCTACATCTTCACCCTCGTGCTGGGCTTCGGTGCCGCATCGCTCGTTGGTGCTGACACCGTTCTCGCCGCTCCCGGTGGAGTGAACTCGGCAGCTCCGCTGCTCGCGCTCGCTCTCGGTGGTCCGCTGCTGCTCGGCTTCATCTCGGCCATCGCCTTCGCGACGATCCTGGCCGTTGTGGCCGGAATCACCATCACGGCGGCAACGAGCTTTGCGCACGACATCTACGGCTCCGTCATTAAGAAGGGCAAGGGAAACCCCGACGACGAGGTCAAGGTTGCCCGTCGCACCGTGATCGTGATCGGAATCCTCGCCATTGCCGGTGGTATCGGCGTGCAGGGGCAGAACATCGCCTTCCTCGTGGCACTCGCGTTCGCCGTCGCGGCGAGCGCCAACCTGCCCACCATTCTCTATTCCCTGTTCTGGCGTGGCTTCACTACCCGGGGCGCGGTCTGGAGCATGTACGGCGGGCTGTCCTCAGCCGTGCTTCTGATCATCTTCTCGCCGGTATTCTCGGGCACTGACACCTCCATGTTCGGTGCCGCCGTGGACTTCGCGATCTTCCCGCTGAGCAACCCGGGCATCATCTCGATCCCGCTCGGGTTCTTCCTGGGCTGGCTCGGATCGGTCACCAGCACCGTGAAGGAGAGCCCGAAGCTCGCCGCCGAAATGTCGGTGCGTTCGCTCACCGGGCACGGCGCCGAAAAGGCCGTCGAGCACTAACCCTCTGCAGTACACAAACGGGCCGGCCAGGATGCATATCCTGTCCGGCCCGTTTCTGTGCCCCTGCTGCTGCAGGCATCCGCTCCCGGGGTACGGTGGTCGCCGACCTCGGCCAGCGGATGCGCGCGAGCGGCCCCGCAGACACCCTCATGTCGGCAGCATGCCCACTCCAGTTCAAAATGTGGCTAAATACGGTGGCAGGATGGCTCAGTTTCGAGGGCAGCTCCGGGTCAGTTGCCCCCCCTCGCGGCACGCGGGAGTTGTGGCCAGGCCACAGGTCCCGCGCACTGGCGGAACACCCGCGTAACGAGGCCGGCCAGCACCGCCCCCGCTCCCAAACTCCCGCGCACCGGCGCAGGTCCCGCGAATTGGCGCAACCCCCGCGCGGCCGGAACGTGGTTAGAGCTCGCGCACTTTCAGCGAACCACGGGCGATGCGTGTCGGGGCCGCCTGGGCGACCGGCTTGATCACGATCAGGTCGAGGTTCACGTGTGCCGGGCGCTCAACGCTCGACACGATGGTCTCCGCGATGTCCTCCGCCGATAGCGGATCTGGCACGTTGTCGTAGGCCGCGAACGCCTTGTCGGCGTCACCGTTGAAACGAACCAGACCGAACTCATCCGTTTTGACCATGCCTGGCGCGATCTCGATCACCCGAATCGGCTCACCGGAGAGCTCGAGGCGCAGTACCTCGGTCATGGCGTGGGCAGCGAACTTGGCCGCGTTGTAGCCGCCGCCACCGAGATAGGCCACGTGCCCGGCGATCGAAGTGATGGTGACGATGTCGGCCGACCCGGCCCCGGAGTCGATGCCGGAGCGCAGCAGCGGCAGAATCGCCGTGGTGACCCGCTTGACGGCGAGCACGTTGATCTCGAACATCCAGGCCCAGTCCTCGATACTCCCGGCCTCCACAGTGTCGAGGCCTTTGGCGCCGCCGGCATTGTTGACCAGGGCGTGCACCGGGCCGGTGGCGGCGAGATAGTCGCGGAGGGCGTCGACATCCGCTTGCAGCGTCAGGTCAGCGGTGAAGACATCCGCTCCCGTGTCCGCTCGCAGCGTAGCGAGGCGGTCGGCCCGCCGCGCGACCCCGACCACATCCCAGCCTCGCAGCCGAAACAGGCGAACGGTCGCCGCTCCGATTCCCGAACTTGCTCCGGTCACAACCACTCTTCGAGTACTCATTTCTCCATTGTGGCGGGAGAATGGATTCAATGAGCGCACTTGGCACCGCCACCACTCGACCGCAGAAGCGTCGCTTACCCCTCTGGGACAACGCGCGCTGGATCGCGGTCACCCTCGTGGTGATCGGCCACGCCATTCTCAAACTCATTGGCGAAGCGGATGTCGCCTATACGCTGTACCTGTTCATCTACGCATTCCACGTGCCGGTGTTCGTTGCCGTGAGCGGCTATTTTGCCAAATCGGGGCCTCCCGACGCGCGACAGATGCAGCGGCTGCTCACCGACATCGTTTTTCCGTACCTCATCTTCGAAACCATCTGGACCGGGCTGCGCTGGATCCTCGGCGGCAAATTTCTGCTGGATTACTCCAGTGCCAGCTGGACCCTCTGGTTCCTGCTCGCCCTGCTGATCTGGCGGATCGCATTGCCCTACCTGGTCTTGCTGCGCTATCCCCTCACCATCAGCATTGTGATCTCCATCGGCGCCGGCTACATCTCGTCGATCGATGGCACCTTCACCCTCGCCCGCACCCTCGGGCTGCTCCCGTTCTTCGTGTTCGGCTGGAAACTGCGGCAGTGGCTGCTGACGGACACCTGGCTCGAACTGCGCGCGGGGCTGGTCTGGCGCTGGCGGGCCGGGGCGCTCGGGCTGTTTGGCGGGCTGTACCTGCTGATCACCCTCAATATCGAGACCCTGCGCGAGCTGCAGGTGCGCCGTTTTCTGCTCTACGACGAGTCGTACGCGACGTTTGATTACTCCTCATGGTGGGCCGGCGGCATCCGTTTGGCCGTCATACTGCTCGCCTTCGCGCTGATCGTGGCGTTCCTGATGCTGATCCCCCGGCGCACGACCTGGTTCAGTGAGCTCGGAGCGGCCACGATGTATATCTATCTGCTGCACACCTTTCTGCTCTACCCGCTGCGTGAAACCGGTGTACTCGACGGGCCGCAGGCGGGCTGGGTGCTTCCGGCGATGATCGTGCTGAGCGTGGCCATCTCGATCGTGCTCTCGCTGCCGATCGTGCGGAGGGTAATGCGGCCCCTGGTCGAGCCGAAAGCCCGGTGGCTGTTTCGCCCGGGCGCTGCGACACCGACGGGCACGATTGTGCTGCCGCATCGCGACCGAAAGTAGCATCCGGCAGAAGATGACGCCGTGTTGCGGCATCCGTTGCAGGGTTCACACCGGCTCCATATGCTCGTGGCCAGAGCGCCGGACAATCCGCGCCGAGTGATCCGGAGGCTATCGTGACCGACAATTCTTCATCGTGGAAGTTTGAGACCAAGCAGGTTCACACCGGAGCACACCCGGACCCGACCACCAACGCTCGGGCGACGCCGATCTACCAGACCACCTCGTATGTCTTCAACAGCGCAGAGCACGCCCAGAACCTGTTCGCGCTGGCCGAATTCGGCAATATCTACACCCGCATCCAGAACCCCACCCAGGCCGTCGTCGAGGAGCGCGTGGCCGCACTCGAGGGGGGCACCGCGGCGCTGCTGCTGTCCAGCGGACAGTCGGCGTCCACTTTTGCGGTGTTGAACATCGCCCAGGCCGGCGACCACATTGTCTCGTCCAGCTCGATCTATGGCGGCACCTACAACCTGTTCAAGTACACCCTGGCCAAGCTCGGCATCGAAACCACCTTCGTGGAAGACCAGGATGACGCGGCCGAGTGGGCCCGTGCGGTGCGCCCCAACACCAAGCTGTTCTTCGCCGAGACCATCGGAAACCCGCGCATCAACGTGCTCGACATAACTCTGGTAGCGGATGTCGCCCACGCCGCCGGCATTCCGCTGATCGTCGATAACACGATCGCGACGCCGTACCTGATTCGCCCGTTCGAGCACGGCGCCGACATCATCGTGCACTCGGCCACGAAATTCCTCGGCGGCCACGGCGCCGTCATCGGCGGGGTTCTCGTCGACGGTGGCAAGTTCGAGTGGTCGAAGAATGTGGAAAAGTTCCCCGGACTGACCGAACCCGACCCCTCCTACCACGGCGCGAGCTACACCACCGCGGTCGGTGACGGCATCGCCTACGTCATCAAGGCTCGCGTGCAGCTGCTGCGTGACCTCGGAAGCGCCATCGCCCCGGCGAGCGCCTGGCAGCTCATCCAAGGCATCGAGACGCTCAGTCTGCGCATCGAACGCCACGTGCAGAATGCCCAGGAAATCGCCGAGTGGCTCGACAACCACGACGACATCGCCTCGGTGAACTACGCCGGCCTGCCCTCGAGCCCCTGGTACGCCAACGCCAACAAGTACGCCCCGCTCGGCGTCGGAGCGGTGCTCTCCTTCGAACTCAAGGGCGGAGTCGCCGCCGGCCGCGCCCTCGTCGACAATCTGAGCTTGTTCAGCCACCTCGCCAACATCGGCGACGTGCGTTCCCTGGTCATTCACCCGGCCTCGACCACGCACGCCCAGCTCACCCCGGAGCAGCAGCTCACCGCCGGCGTCACCCCGGGCCTGGTGCGGCTCTCGGTCGGCATCGAAAACGTGGCCGACCTGAAAGCCGACCTCGAGGCTGGCCTCGCCGCGGCCCGCGCCGTCGTCAAGCGCGACCGCGCCGACGCCTGACCGGGTCGCTGGGCCCGGGCGCACAACGTAACATGCGCCCGGGCCGTCCATTCGGCCGACAGAATGGACGGATATGGAATGGCAATCATCAGCAGACACGGTCCCGTCGAGCTTCATCACCGAAGCCCAGGCGCGCTCGGTCCTCGGCAAGCCTCCGGCGACCGGTGCCTGGCGTGACGGTGACCCGGTGGGAAACCGGCAATTCGCCACTCTCGGCCCGCTGAGCTTTGAGGCCGGCGGCAGCCTCCCCATGGTGCGGCTCGCCTACGAGACCTGGGGCACCCTCAATCCGGCCGGCGACAATGCCGTGCTCGTGCTGCACGCGCTCACCGGCGACAGCCACCTGGCCGGTGCCCCCGGCCCCGGCCAGGAGACCGGCGGCTGGTGGGACGGCATCGTCGGACCGGGCCTCGCCATCGACACCGACCGGTGGTTCGTCGTGGCGCCGAACATGCTCGGCGGCTGCCAGGGCAGCACCGGGCCGGCGTCGCTGGCTCCGGACGGTCTGGAGTGGGGCATCCGTTTTCCCTATCTCACGATTCGCGACCAGGTCAGCGCGCAGCGCGTTTTCAGCGACCGACTCGGCATCGACCGCTGGGCTGCCGTCATCGGCGGGTCAATGGGCGGCATGCACGCCTTGGAATGGGCGATCATCACCCCCGAGCGGGTCGAGCGCCTGATCATTTTGGCCGCGCCGCCAATCACCACGGCCGATCAGATCGCCGTCAACTCGGTTCAGATCGAGGCGATTCGCACCGACCCGGCCTTTCGGGCCGGCGATTATTACGATGAAGCAGATGGTGACGGACCGACGCGCGGGCTGGCCCTCGCCCGCCGCATGGCCCTGTTGAACTACCGCAGCCCAGCCGAACTCAACGCACGCTTCGCGCGGGGCTGGCAGAGCGATATCAGTCCGCTCGGCGCCAACGGTCGCTTCGCCGTGGAATCGTATCTTGACTTTCACGGGAATAAATTCACCAGGCGCTTCGACGCCAACAGCTACATCGTGTTGGTCGAAGCCATGAATTCCCACGATGTCGGGCGCGGCCGCGGCGGCGTGGCGACCGCCCTCGGCCGGGTCACCGCCCGGTCCGTTGTCGTCGGTATCGACAGTGACCTACTGTTCCCGGTCGACGGCCAGCGCACCATCGCCGCCCACCTGCCGAACAATATCGATGGCCCCACCGCTGTGGTGCTGGAATCCGGGTATGGTCACGATGGCTTCCTCATCGAGAACGAAGCGATCGGCGCCCAAATACGGCGGGTGTTGGACTAGGGAGAACTCTCCGGCGTCCCGCCCGGTATGGTGCAGATAGACATGTTCATCTCCCACCAGACAGGCACCCATGCAACGCATCCTCAAGGAGCGAGACCGGCTCCTTCGCAGAGCGGTGCAGGCGGCCGGGCTGACCGGCTCGGCCACGACGCTGGCGTGCTTGTTCGTACCCGGTGGCCTTGCCGGAGACGCGCGCATTGCGGCGGTGGCGCTCATCCTGCTGCTGGCGGCCGCGCAGTACCTGCTCGGCAGCACGGGCGCCCTGCGCTGGGCGGTGCTTATCGTGCTCTGCGGAGAAGGAACGATCCTGGTCGTGGGCTTCGCGAGCCACCCCGGAGTTTCTCCCAACCCAATCGAGGAAAGCGTGATCGGCATGGTGGCGACCGCGCCGATGTGCGCGGTCGCGGCGGTACTGATCACGAGCGCACGTCGGCTGCTGATGCTCGGCTCCTTCTACGTGCTGACCGTCGCGACTGTTGCCGTCGTTACAGTAGGCGCCCCCAACCAAGTCATTCTGCTCACCCTGACGGTGGCCATGTGGTTTTCCTTCACCCTCGCCTCCTGGTTTATCGCGCAGAGCGTCCCTCGGGTAATGCACCGCATTGCCGCGATCGGGCGTGCCTACCGCGCCGAACGGCACGCCAGCGAACTCGAGGCGCAACGCCGACAGGACGCCCGGTTGCTGCACGATACCGTGCTCGCCACGCTGACCCTGCTGGCCCATTCCGGGGTCGGAGTGAGCCCAGCAGCCCTGCAGAAGCAGGCTGGCGACGACGCCCGGCTACTGCGTCAATTGCGGCTCGGCGGCCTGCCGATGCCGAGCCGTTCCGGCGGGTATACCCTCGAACCAGCCTCGCTGCTGACCCTCGGCGACACGCTCGACGAAGTGCGTCAGCGCTTCGAACGGGTCGGTCTGACCGTCAACTGGCACGGCAGCGGGCAGGTGCAGTTGCCCAGCAACGTGCTCGATTCCTTTCTGCTCGCCCTCTCTGAGTGCCTCGAAAACGTGCGCCGTCACTCCGGGGTCGATCATGCCGACGTAACAATAACGGATGACGACGCCACCATTCGCGCGATGGTCACGGACACCGGGGTCGGCTTCGACCTCGGACAGGTCGGTTCGGAACGACTCGGCGTCGCCGAGTCGGTCGTTGCCCGGCTGCGTGACGCGGGGGGCAACGCTCGTCTGTTTTCCTCGCCGGGTGCCGGAACGACGGTTGTTCTTGAGGTTCCCAAATGAGTCCGCTGAGCGACACCGCACCCATTGATACCGTTCGCACGCGCGGTGTGGGTGCGCGCCTGCTGGGCGGGCCGGACGCGCGAAGCTGGCCGACATCATCCGCTGGCCAAACGACCCGGGCCGCACTGTCGCCGCTGCGGTTTCCGCGATCGAGCCTGCGTGGTGACGGTCATTTCACCGTTTTCCGCTCGGACCAAAACGGTTTAGGCGCCCGCCACCTCGGTATCGGTATGAGCATCAGTGCGGCCGTCATCGCCGTTTTTCTGGCTGTGCGGCTGGTGGTCGAGTGGGACCAGGCCCCCACGCCCACACTGAGTATTGTGGCCTGGCTGTTACTCGCCGCGATCGCGGTCGGGGTGAACCTGGCGGTCCACGAACTCTCCTCACGCATGCCCATGTGGCTGTTTCTACTAGCCCTCGGCCTCTGCGCGATCGTGGTCGCCCTCGACCTGGCCGGATCCATGGGAATTCCGGGAACGGCGGCCTTTCCCACCGCGGCTCCAGCCGTTGGCGCCTTTCTGCTGACGATTGCGACCCTGCGGGAATCTCGCGATATCACCCTGGCAGCGCTCGCCCTCGGTGTCATCATGGGCGCTGCAACCCTGCTCGAAGCCCGCAGCGACGTGCTGACGCTGGGACCAGATATTCTCGGGGTCACCCTCGCGGTGGTACCGCCGGTGGTCGGCGCGAGCATTGTGCAAGCGTTTCGGCGCATGGTTCAGCGCGAGCTCGACCTCGTGCTCGTGCAGAGCACCGTGTCCCAGCCACGGTTTGCGGTCGGCATGCTCGCCTCGGAACAGCTGGCTCGGCTCGACCTCGATGCGGAGACCTTGCTCGACGATGTGGCCCAGGGACGCACAGCGCTTCCGTTGGCCGCGTCGACGGCCACGACCGCTGCGTCGCTCGCCACCCAGTTGCGCGTGCACCTGATCGAGGGCCGCACCGAGACCTGGCTGCACCACGCGATCACGGAGAGCGAGTTTCTTGGCCCCGTCGTAGCCCTGAGCGACCCGGCCGGGCTCGCCGGGCTGTTGTCGCCGACCCAACGTGAGGGGCTGCTCCTGACGATTTGGCTGCTGATCGGGGATACCCAGCGATCGGGAGCATCCGTTTCACTGCGGTTCGGACCGATTGCCCCCACACGTGGGGTGGGGCTGCAGCACCAGGTGCGTTTTCCGATTCAATTGACCACAACTGGGGTATCGCGGCGGCGTGTCGATCCCGAAACCTGGCAGGCGATTTGTGCGGTTGGTCCGCACATGGATTCCAATTGGGCCGGAAGCTTGCGGGTAGACATCGAGTGCAGTGTGGACAATCCAGCTGATGCCTAGTATTGGGGATATAGACGATAAGGTGCACTCAGTAGGAGGCAACACATGACGACGACACCCCGTCCCATCCGCTTGGCCCTTGTTGACGACCACAGGATGCTCTTGGGGGCGCTCACCGAGTGGATTCGAAGCGCCGCTGACGACATCGAGATGGTCGCGGCGGTGACGACCTGGCCCGAGTTGCTGACCCACCGCGAGTTTCCGGTGGACGTCGTGCTGCTCGACCTCGATCTCAAGGACAACATTCCGGTGTCCCTGAAGATTGCTACGCTCAAGACGACCGGAGTGAAGACGGTGCTCATGAGCACCTACTCCGAGCCGGCTCTCGTGCGCGAAGCCCTCGCCGCCGGCGCCCTCGGCTACCTCGTGAAGAGCGAGGAAGCGAGCATGATTGTCGATGCCATTCGTGCTGCCTACAACGGCAAGTCCTACATCTCCGCTGAGCTCGACTACGCGCTCAACTCGACCGAGAACGTTGAAGGTCCCCGCCTCAGCGCCCAGGAACGCCGCGTCATGGCGCTCTACGGCGCCGGTGAGCCGGTGAAGGCCGTCGCCTACCAACTCGGCATCTCCGAGGAGACCGCCAAGAGCTACCTGAAGCGCATTCGCGAGAAGTACCGCTTAGCCGGGTACGACGTGGGTACCAAGGTCGCGCTGCGCAAACGTGCCATCCACGACGGCATCCTGCTGCAAACGGACTGACCTTCGTGTTGCCAACCGGCCCCATTTTTCGTAATGCGGGCCGGTTCGTTCGTTAACGCGGCTTCGATTGAGTGGATGCCGACGGGCACGCGCCGACATTAGCCCTTGCGAACGACGGGGATCAGCTGCGTGCCGTAGGGCACATGCTGGCCGCGCAAGCGGCGCCGACGGTCGATGATGAAGGTGAGCAGGGTCAGCAGCACGCCGAGCGCGCTCAGGGCAACGCCGATCCAGACCGGGGCGAGGTAGCCGAGCCCAGCGGCGATAGCCACGCCGCCGAGGGCCGCGCCGAGGGCGTTACCGACGTTGAGCGAGGAATGATTGAGAGCTGCCGCGAGCGACTGGCTTTCGTGCGCGACGTCCATCAGTCGGGCCTGAATGGTCGGCGAGAGAGCGGATGCCGCTGCACCGATAAAGAACATGCCGATCACCAAACCGACGAGCGACTGCGCCGACAGGCCGAGTGTGACGAGCGCTGCGATGAGCACGCCGAACGAGATGTACATGGTGCGGCGCACGCTCCAGTCGGCCAGCGCTCCCCCGGCGAAGTTGCCGACTGTCATGCCGAGGCCGATGACGACCAGAATAAGCGGTACCGTTGCGGCCGTGAGCCCGGTGATTTCGATCACCAGCGGGGCGACATAGGTGTAGACCGCGAACAGGCCGCCGAAGCCGATCGCACCGATCGAGAGCGTGATCCAGACCTGCAATTGGCTGAATGCTCGCAGCTCGGCGCGCATGGTGGCCTTGGGGTTGCCAGCCTGGAACGGCACGAACATAGCGACGGCCACGAAGGTGAGCGCGAAGATCGCGGCGACGACGAGGTAGGCGATTCGCCATCCGCTCACCTGACCGATCCAGGTGATCGTGGGCACCCCGATGACGTTGGAGATGGTCAGCCCGGAGAGCACGATTGCGATACCGCGAGCCCGTTTGCCGGGGCCCATCAGGCGGGCGGCGACGAGCGAGGCGATGCCGAAGTAGGCGCCGTGCGGCAGCCCGGCCACAAAGCGGGCAACGAGAACGGTCTCAAAGGTCGGCAACAGGGCCGAGGCGATCGTGCCGAGCGTGAACGCGGTCAGCAGGGCCAGGAGCAGTTGTTTGCGCGGCCAGCGGGCCGCAGCGGCCGCGATCGTGGGCGCGCCAACGACAACACCGAGGGCATAAGCCGAGATCAGCCAGCCGACCTGCGCGTTGGCGGCATCCGGCGCCGCAGCATAGAGACCGGGCAGCAGGTCGGCGGCCAGGTTCGGCAGCAGACCCATGGCAACGAATTCGGTCGCGCCGATGCCGAATCCGCCCAGGGCCAGGGCGAGCAGGGCAAGACGAATACGGGTCGACGACAGCTGCGTCGACCCGTCAGGAGTGAGGGGCATGCAACAAGCCTAAACCCAGGCCAGCTGGAGCGGACGATTCACTCGGAGAGGGCGGTCTCCAGGCGCTCGAGCTTGCCGGTCAGTTCGCCGGTGTGGCCGGGGCGGATGTCCGCCTTCAGCACGAGGGAAACACGCGGCCCGAAGGCGCCCACCGCCTCGGTCGCCGCCTTGATCACGGCGAAGACTTCATCCCAGTCGCCCTCGATGGTGGTGAACATGGAGTCGGTGTGATTCGGCAGTCCGGATTCGCGGACGATGCGCACCGCGGCGGCAACCGCATCGTGCACGGACCCCTGCGAGTCGGCGGCGACGGACGGTGCGACGGAGAATGCTACAAGCATGGTGGGCTCCCTAGATGAGTGGTTTGGTGGTGAGTGGTTTCGTGGTGAAACGGTCGCGGGCGGGCCGGCCTGACCTGCCCAGCCGGTGCAGCGTGAAGAGCGCCCAGCCGAGCAGCACGAATTCGAGTAGGTTGCGCACGGTCAGCACCAGAATCATGAGGGGATGGGCCACCAGCAGCCAGTCGTAGAGGTACGGGTAGACCAGCTGGGTGAGGGCGGCGAGCGCGAGCGCGAGCAGCGCCGGCGTGCGCCAGGCGCGCCCGTTCAGCACGAGCCCGAGAATGATCGGTGCGGCCAGCCAACTGATGAACTGCGGCGACCCCACCTTATTGACGGCGATGAGGGTCACGGTCAGGGCGAGGGTCAGCGGCGGAAAGACCGCCAACCAGCCGACTCCCCGCCGCTGGGCCCGCACTCCGAGCAGCAGCACGGCGGCGGCGGCGAGCGCAAGCAACGGAGTCATCACGGCGCTTGCGGCGGCGGTGCCAGCGCCGGCCACTTGAAAGGTGAGGATCTGCTGGTCGTAGTAGATGAAGCTGCCGGGCACGTTGAGCACGGCCTGCCACAGCCACGGCACAGCGATGGGTGATTCAATCTGGATCCCCCGGCCCGCCTGCTCGCCCACGAAACTCAGTACGTGGATGCCACTGCCTCGAGCCAGGCTGAGCGCCCCGGCCGCGGCGACGACCGCCGCGGTGACGGCTGCGGCGACCCCGAGCATCCGCCAGCGCAGTTTGGACGCCACAAACAGGGCGGCGAGGGCGGCCACCGGCCAGATCTTGATCCAGGCCGCAATGGTCAGTAGCACCGTGCCCCAGAGCGGAAGGCGCCGCAGGCCCAGCAGGGCGATGATGCAGAGCGGCACCGTGACCGCATCGATGCGCAGCAGCGCAATCGGGCCAAGCAACGCCAGGAATGCCAGCCACCACCACGCCGCGGGTCGGTGCGTGCGCAGGAGTACGAAGAATGCCCCGGCGTTGAGCACGGTGATTAGCCCAAACCAGGTGCCGAGATAGGCCGGGCCGCCGAGGGCGAGCGCGCCGACGACGGGTACGAGCGCGAGCAACGGGTAGACGAAATTCTCGGTGACGCCGACGATATTGCCGGCCGCGGCGCCCTCCGCCCATCCGCGATACACCACTTCGACATCGCCGAGCGGATACCCCGGCCCGAACAAAGCCAGAGTGATCAGCAGCAGGTGCACGAGCACGAAGGCCGACCATAGCGCGGCGAGCGGATGCCGCAGCACCGGCCGCGCAGGCCGCGCGCCGGTTGCCCCGCGGGGCTCGTCGTGAATTCGCACGCTTCACCTTCGCACAGGCGGCGGCCCAGGGACACCGCCCGCGCAGCTCACCCGGGAGTTTCTCGCCCGCGTTCCGCTCTGGCGCGCCGGAAGGGCATCGCGACTGCGCGCCGCGCAAACGTCAGCACGCCGAGCGAGCTCGGCGCTGGGGAAAGGCGCGCGTCAGCGCGCCGGACGAGCCCCCGGCGCGATGCCATAGTCCAGAAACGCGGCGACGGCCCGCGGTACGGCGTCGGCCACGTCCAGGGCCGCGATCGGACCGCCGGCGGAGGCGAAGTTCGCCGCTTCGGCGTGGATGAGCGCTGCAGTGGCGGCGAGCGGGGCGAGGGACGCGGCATCCGCTTCGAGCTGGTCGGAGTGGGTCGCCAGCAGCGCCCCGAGGATGCCGCCGAGCACGTCGCCGGACCCCGCCGTCGCGAGCCAGGCCGGTCCGGTCGACACGGTCAGGCGGGCGCCGGCCGGTGAGGCAATGTGGGTGACTGCTCCCTTGAGCAGCACCGTGACGTCAAACAGCCGGGCGGCGCGAATGGCCCATTCCCCCGGATTCGCTGCGATCTGCGAGGCTGAGCCCGGCTTGGCCTCGCCCTCGAGCATCGCAGCCAGTTCGCCGGCGTGCGGTGTGATGACTGTCGGTCCGATTGCGTGCGAGACCAGGTCGAGGGCGCCGGCGTCGATGACGGTGGGCAGGCCCTCGGCGAGCGCTTCGTCGAGGGCAGCGCTGACGGCATCCGTTCTCGTGGCGGCGTTGATACCGGAGCCGAGCAGCCAGGCCTGTACCCGCCCGGGCAGGGTCACGATCTCGGGGCGGCGCTGCAGGACCAGGTCCTGAGCGCGGCGCGGCCCGAGGTAGCGCACCATGCCGACGCCGGTGCGCACGGCCGCGTCGACGCCGAGCACCGCTGCGCCCGGGTAGTCCTTGGAACCGGTGCGCACTCCGAGCACACCACGGGAGTATTTGTCATCTCCGGCCTGGGGCCGCGCGATCCAGTCGCGGGCCTGTTCGGCCTCCCATTCGAGCCAGCCGCGCGGTTTCACCATGCCTCCACGATAGGTCGTTTCGGTTCAGCACGATCACACCAACGGATGCCGCGAGCGGCTGCCTTCCGGACACGCCCGGTCGGTTGGAGCACCCCGGGAGACCACGACCGGTCGACTTTGCACGGGCGGATCGAAAACCCAGTAGTTCTTCCGGCAATCACAGTGTCCACCGAGAGAAGACGTGGGTAACACCCGAAGTAGGCTCAAAATTCGGCGCATGCCGGAACCCTCTGACGTCCACGCCCACCGGCGGCCGAGACGTCACGGTCCCCTACTTGGAGGTCTCAGTGTCTGTAGCTTTTTCTCTTTCGCGAGGAGCGTCGAAGCGGATGCTGGCGGCATCCGTTGTCGGCCTGCTGGTCGCCAGCTCGATAGCGCTGATCGCCGCTCCGGCACAGGCCGCGACGTCGGGCTTTACCGCTGCAAACGGCATCCGATACGGTGCCAGCGCCGTCGACGGAACGATTACCGCCATTGGCTATAACGGGTCGGCATTGACCGTTGAGATTCCCGACACGGTCACAGAAGCGGGCGCGGAGTACACGGTCACTGCCATCGGGGCCGAGGCCTTTAAATATTGGGGCCTTACCGGGGTCATCATTGGCCAGAACGTGAAAACCATTGGCCAGATGGCCTTCAGCAGGAACTCCGTGACCGGGCCTATTATCATTCCGGCGTCCGTGCAGACCATCGAAGACGATGCGTTCAGCTCAAGCGGTATTCTAACGTCACTGGACATTCCAGCGTCAGTGACACACATCGGCGAGGCAGCTTTCGGCGACACTGGCCTGACGTCGGTCACTCTGCATGAGGGGCTCGAAAGCATTGATCAATACGCCTTCTGGGGAAACCCGATGACGGCAATCACCATTCCGGCGTCAGTGCAGACCATTGGCGCGAACCTCTTCTGGCACGGCCACGTCGTAGCGGTGACTTTCGCCGGCGCAGCGCCGACACTCTGGAGCACTGACGCCATCAATCCGGACTCGGGCCACGTCGAGCCGTCGCTGGGCGACGCTGCGGGCTTGACGGTGCACTATCTGTCGACGTTCGGAGTTGACGGAGGGCGTGCCAATGGGTTTACGACGCCGACCTGGATGGGCTACAACACCGTGATTGACCCGATCGTGTCGTTTGACGTCACCGGGCACGACGCGATTGCGGCGCAGCGCTTGGTTGCAGGCGAGCTGGCCGAGGCTCCTACTGTTACGGATGCAGGCTTCGATGGCTGGTTCACCACGGCAGACTTCACGACGCCGTTTGATTTTTCGGTCGCTCCGACCGACGATGTGACCGTGTACGCAAAGTGGCCCGTGGCCGCGGTGGTTATTGGAGAGCCGGTTGTTGAGCCGGTCGCGCCGTCGTCGCCGACCCTGACTCTTGACCTCGGCCTGGCCGTTGGCGACGTTGTCGCCGGTGCTCCGGTGACGGTGTCGGGCGCGGGGCTCAAAGCCGGCTCCGATTACACCGTCATTTTGCGCTCCACCCCGGTACTGCTGGCCGGCGGAACGATCGACAGCTCCGGAGCGTTCACAGCCAGCGCTGTTCTGCCGACCGGACTGTCGGCCGGACAGCACACCGTGACCCTGACGGGCACGGCCACTGACGGCTCTTCCCTGTCTCGCGTTGCCTTCCTGACGGTCAGCGCGACCGGGACGGTCACTTATCTCTCCTACACCGCAGCGGATGCTGCCACCGCAGCGCTCGCGGCAACCGGATTCACGGCCGCGCCGCTCGGCTTCGCCGCGCTGCTGCTGCTCCTGGCCGGAGCCGCGCTCGTCGCGGCCCGACGTCGGAGCGTCGCGTAACGCATCCACTGAAGTCGGCCGTCACCGCGTCAATCATGCGGGTGACGGCCGTCTTGTGCGGTCGGAGCGCTGCGACCCGCCGCGAGCGCGCCCGATCTGGGTGCTCGCTACGGTAACGGGCGTAGCGGCCAGCCGAATCGGGCGCGGCCATCCGCTGATCCCTTTTGCTGGAACAGAAGCACCCATCCCAGTAGTTCGTAACGAAATCCCAGCACTCCCACTCTGGGCAAATGGGGGGGGTGCTCGAAGTAGGCTCAAAATTCGGCGTGTGTCGAAACCCTCTGACGACCACGCCCGCCGGTGGCCGAGTCGTCACGTTCATCTATCTGGAGGTCGCAGTGTCTGTAGGTTTTTCCCTTTCGCGAGGGGCGTCGAAACGGATGCTAGCGGCATCCGTCGTCGGTTTACTCGTGGCCAGCTCGATCGCACTGATCGCCGGACCGGCACAGGCCACGACGGCAGGCTTCACCGCCGCGAACGGCATTGTCTACGGACCGAGCGCTGGTGACGGAACGATTACCGCCATTGGCTATACCGGGTCGGACACGACCGTTGTGATTCCTGCCACGGTCCTAAAGGACAGCACGAGCTTCCCGGTCACCGCCATTGATGAGTACGCATTTTATGGGAAGAACCTGAGCTCTATCACCCTCTCCGAGGGGCTCGTTAGCATTAGCAGTCATGCCCTCGGTGGAAACCTGATGACGGCTATCACCATTCCGGCGTCAGTGAAGAACATTGGTCAGGACATCTTCTATGAGGGCGCAGTCGTATCGGTGACTTTCGCCGGCCTCGCGCCGACACTCGATGACTCTAATGCCACCTATCCGCCGCTGGGTTGGGGTTCTAGGTATGACGGTGTCGTGGTTACGCCTGTGACGGTGCACTATCTGTCGCAGTTCGCAGTTGACGGAGGGTTTACGTCGGGAGCGTGGACGGACTACCTCACCGTGATCGACCCGATCGTGTCGTTTGACCTGACCGAGCACGGCGGCTCGATTGATTCGCAGCGCTTGATCGCGGGCGAGCTGGCCGTGCCTCCTACTTTGACGGATACCGAGGTCGGTTGCTGGACCAGCGATGCAGAGAGGATGACGAAGTTTGATTTTTCGGTCGCCCCGACCACGGATGTTACCCTGTACGCGAAGTGGGCCTCGTGTACGACGTTCACCGCCGCAAACGGCATCACGTATGACACGAGCGCTGGCGACGGAACGGCGACCGCCGTTAGCCTTACTGATGCGGCGTCGAGGATCGTTGAGATTCCCGACACGGTCGAAGATATGAGCACGACCTATACGGTCACCGCCATCGGAAACAGCGCCTTTGCCTATAAGAGCATCACGGAAATCACCATTGGCAACAACGTGACCACCCTTGGCTCTTCGGCCTTTAAATCCAACTTGTTGACATCGATTAGCATTCCGGCGTCCGTGAAGACCATCGGCGGCAGCGCGTTCCACACGAACAGTTTCCTTTCGCCACTCGACATTCCAGGGTCAGTGGAAAGCATCGGCGCCGCGGCATTCGCAAACGACGGCCTGACCTCGGTCACCCTGCACGAGGGGCTCCAGTTCATTGGAGGGTATGCTTTCGCAAACAACGCAAGGCTGACGGCGATCAGCATTCCGGCGTCCGTGAAGACCATCGAAGCGAATATCTTCTATGGGGCCCCCGTCGTGTCAGTGGCTTTCGCCGGCGCAGCGCCAACGACAGTCCTCGGCGCCGACGACCTCGAGCCGTCGCTGGGTACGGCTGAGGGCTTGAAGGTGCACTATCTTTCGAAGTTCGGAGTTGACGGAGGGTTTACGACGCCGACATGGATGGGCTACACCACTGTGATTGACCCGATCGTGTCGTTTGACGTCACCGGGCACGACCCGATTGCTGAGCAGCGCTTGGTGGCGGGCGAGCTGGCCGTCGATCCTGAGCCGACGGACGCAGACTTCGATGGCTGGTACACCACGGCAGACTTCACGACGGCGTTTGATTTTTCGGTCGCCCCGACCGATGATGTGACCGTGTACGCGAAGTGGGCCACGGCTGATGTGGTTACGTCTACCTCACCGACCCTCACGCTCGACCTTGGCCTGGCCGTTGGCGACGTCGTCGCCGGCGCCCCGGTAACCGTGTCCGGCGCCGGACTGGCCGTCGGCTCGGACTACACCGTCATTCTGCGCTCCACCCCGGTACTGCTGGCCGGCGGAACGATCGACTCCACTGGCGCGTTCACGGCCAGCGCGATTCTGCCGACCGGAGTGACGGCCGGACAGCACACCGTGACCCTGACGGGCACAGCCACTGACGGCTCGGTCATCTCTCGCGTCGCCTACCTCACGGTCAGCGCAACCGGGACGGTCACCTACCTCTCCTACACCGCAGCGGATGCCGCCACGACCGTCACCGCGGCGCTCGCGGCGACCGGGTTCACCGCCGCGCCGCTCGGCTTCGCCGCCCTGCTGCTGCTTCTGGCCGGAGCCACGCTCGTCGCCGCCCGACGTCGGAGCGTCGCGTAACGCATCCACTGAAGACGGCCCTCACCACGCGAATCACGCGGGTGACGGCCGTCCTTCGCGTACTCCGCACGCTCGGGCCACTCGCCGATCGAGGCGCGAGCTTGCGAGCGATCAAGATCCCCGAGCTGCGCGGGCTACTCGCGGCGGGTGGCGTCTTGCACTTCGCCGACGAGCTCCTCGATGATGTCCTCGAGAAAGAGCACCCCGGTGGTTTCGCCTTCTGCGGTGAACGAGCGCGCGAGGTGCGCGCCAGAGCGACGCATGGTGGCGAGGGCATCTTCGAGGTCGGTGTCTTCAAAGATTGAAATCAGGGCACGGATGCGCTTGGCCGGGATCCGCCCCGAGTAGCTGTCCGGTTCGGCGAGAGTTGCTTCCCCGGCCGATGCGATATCGAGGTCGAGAACGTCCTTCAGGTGCACGTATCCGGTGAGATAGCCCTCGGCATCGGCCAGCACATACCGGGAGAACCCGTGGCGAGTGACGGCCTTCTCCACGTCGGCCGGAGTGGCCGACTCGGGCAGGCTGACCAGCTTGGACAGACCAACAGCCACGTCGCGCACCTTAAGGTTGGTGAACTCGAAAGCCGCGGTCAGGGCGCCGGTCCCGTCGCTCAGCACACCCTCTTTGGTGGACTGCGTGACGATCGTGGCGACCTCGTCGAGCGTGTACGCGCTCGTCGCCTCATTCTTCGGCTGCACGCCAAACAGTCGCAGCACACCATTCGCGCAGGCGTTGAGCGTGACGATCACCGGACGAAAGACGCGGGCGACGAACACGAGGGGCGGGGCAAGCAGCAACACGGCCTGGTCGGGGACCGAGAAAGACAGGTTTTTCGGTACCATCTCGCCGAACACCACGTGCAGGTACGAGACCAGCAGCAGTGCGACGATGAAGGCGATCGTGCCGATCAGAGCCTCCGGCAGGCCGGTCAGGGCCAGCGGCACCTCGAGCAGGTGGTGGATCGCCGGTTCGGAGACATTCAAAATGAGCAGCGAACAGACCGTGATGCCCAGCTGCGAGGTCGCGAGCATGAGCGTTGCGTGTTCCATCGCCCAGAGCGCGGTCTTGGCGCTGCGTTTTCCGGCCTCGGCGAGCGGCTCAATCTGGGAACGACGCGCCGAGATGACGGCGAATTCCGCTCCGACGAAGAAGGCGTTGGCGGCGAGCAGCACGACCAACCAGGCAAGTCCGGCCCAGTCGCTCATTTGTCGCTCACCTTCTTTCGATCAGTCTTGGGCCCGGGCGGAACCGCCGGCTCCGGCGCCACCTCCGGGGTGAAACGCAGCCGGTCGATGCGACGCCCTTCCAGGCGCTCAACGGTGAGGAATCCGCCCGGCACCGGTACGCGGTCGCCGGTGACCGGCAACCGCCCCAGCTCGCTCATCACAAAGCCGGCCACGGTCTCGTAGGGGCCCTGTTCCGGCACGACGACACCGGTACGATCGAGCAGTTCATCCGGTCGCAGCATTCCGGGAAAGGTCAGCGAGTCGGGCGAGCGCACGACGCCGGCCCTGGCTCGGTCGTGCTCGTCGGCGACCTCGCCGACCAGTTCCTCGACCAGGTCCTCCAGGGTGACGACGCCGGCGGTTCCACCATATTCGTCGACGACGATCGCCATCTGGTAGCCACGACCGCGCAACTCGCCGAGCAGGTCGTCGAGTTTCATCGTTTCGGGCACGCGAACCGGGTCGGTCTGCAGGGCCGACACCGGCACATCCGCTCGCCGATTGCGCGGCACGGCCACCGCCTGCTTGACGTGCACGACACCCGCGACGTCGTCGACGCTCTCGTCGACGACCGGGAACCGGGAAAAACCGGTGGAACGCGCGAGGTCGATGATGTCCTGCGCCGAATCGGTGCGGTGGATACTCGCGACCCGCGGGCGCGGAGTCATGACATCGGAGGCGGTGTGTCCAGAGAACATCAGCGTGCGGCGCAGGAGGGTCGCGGTGTCTTTCTCGAGCAGCCCTGCGCTGGCCGACCGGCGCACGAGCGAGGAGAGCTCTTCAGCGGTGCGGGCACCCGAAAGCTCCTCCTTGGGTTCGATGCCGAACGCGCGCAACAGGCCGTTGGCGCTGTTGTTGAGCACGAGCACGGCCGGTTTGAACACGGCGGTGAACACGGTCTGAAACGGAATGACCAACCGAGCGGTCGGAATCGGCAACGCGAGCGCAAAATTCTTCGGAACCAATTCGCCGATGACCATCGACACGAGGGTCGCCGAGACGATGGCGATTGTGGTGCCGAAGACAGGAACCAGGTCAACCGGCAGCCCGGCCGCGGTAAGCGGGCCCCGCAGCAGAGACGAGAGGGCTGGTTCGATCGTGTAGCCGGTCAGCAGAGTGGTCAGGGTGATGCCCAATTGCGCACTCGACAGGTGAGTGGAGGTGATTTTCAGCGCCGCGATGGTCATAGCGAGACGGGTTTCCCCGCGATCGCGTCGCGCTTCAAGGTCGGCGCGATCGAGATTCACCAGGGCAAATTCACTGGCGACGAAGATGCCCGTTCCCACCGTGAGGATGAGGCCGAACCCGAGCATGATCAGCTCAGACAAGGATTTCACCGCCGGCAGTCACGGGCAAGAGTTTGTGAGACGAGGGTTCAGCGGTGGGAGGGTCATCCATTATTTTTCCGAGTATACCGGGCGCACCTGCCTGCGCGCCCGACCACACCCACCAGCGCAGCACGAGAACCGTCCGGCAGCGCCCGGCCACATCTACCAGGAGACCGGCAGAGCCTTGCCCTCTTCGTACCCGGCCGCCGACTGAATGCCCACGAGCGCTTTCTCGTGAAAGTCGGCGACGGTGGTGGCGCCGGCGTAGGTGAACGACGAGCGCACGCCAGAGGTGATCATGTCGAGCAGGTCCTCGATCGACGGCCGCAGCGGGTCGAGGTAGATCTTCGAGCTCGAGATCCCCTCGGCGAACAGGGTCTTGCGGGCGAGGTCGTAGGCGTCGAGGCGCTCGAAGCGCGCCTGAACGGCCTTGGTCGAGGCCATTCCCCAGCTTTCCTTGTACAGCGCGCCGCGGGCATCCGTATTCAGCGTTCCTGGCGCCTCGGTCGTGCCGGCAAACCAGGAACCAATCATGACGGATGCCGCCCCAGCGGCCAACGCGAGGGCCACGTCCCGCGGGTAGCGCACTCCCCCGTCGGCCCAGACGTGCGCGCCGAGCTCACGGGCCGCGGTGGCCGTTTCGAGCACGGCCGAGAACTGGGGCCTACCGACGGCGGTCATCATGCGGGTGGTGCACATGGCGCCCGGACCGACTCCCACCTTGACGATCGTGGCGCCGGCACCGACCAGGTCGCGCACGGCGTCCTTGGTGACGACGTTGCCGGCCACGATCGGCAGCCCGAGGTTCAGGTCGGCGACGATGCCGAGGGCACGCAGCATGCCGTCTTGGTGGCCGTGCGCGGTGTCGATCACCAGAATGTCGACGCCGGCGGCGGCGAGGGCGCGAGCCTTGGCGGCGACGTCGCCGTTGATGCCGATCGCGGCAGCGACCTTGAGCCGACCGCGGGCGTCCAGTGTCGGCTGGTACAGGGTGGAGCGCAGGGCGCTCTTGCGGCTGAGCGTTCCGACGACGGTGCCGTGGTGCAGCACCGGCGCGAAATCGATGTCAGCCTCCGTCATCAGGTCGAAGGCGCGGCGCGGCCCCTCGACGTCGTCGGCGTCGAGCGCGGCGAGTTCACCGTGCAGCAGATCGCCGAGGCGCGCATCGGGTAGCGCGGTCGCCAGCCGGCTGGCGACGATGCAGCCCAGGTAGTCTCCGCTGGTGGAGTGGATGACGATTCCCTGGCCGGGCGAGGCCGGAACCTGCCGCAACGCCATCTCGACGGTATCGTCCGGGGCAAAGGTGAACGGCGTGTCGAAACGAACCGATTGGGCTTTGACCCAGCGGATAGCGGCATCGAGGTCCTGCAACGGCATGTCCTGCGGCAGCACTCCGAGCCCTCCGCGGCGGGCCAGCGAGGCAGCCAGGCGTGGCCCGGTGACCGAGTTCATATTCGCCGACACGATCGGAATCGTCGCATCCGTACCGTCATTCGGTGCCAGGGAGACATCCAACCGGCTAGTGACAGCCGATTGTCCGGGCACCAAAAACACGTCGGAGTAAGTCAAATCATGGCTGGGCGTCGTTCCATAGAACTGCATACCAAGAACGCTAGCCGTTCGACAGGGTGTTAGTGGTCGCGTGGGATGGGATTAGGCTGGACAGTAAGACTGACCTGGCGGTCACGATCGTCAGCGACAGGCTCAATGAAAGCGCAGAATGACCCGGCAACGGACCTTGCCGAGGGCATCCAAATTCAAAGCAGAGAGTGGGCGATCCCACGGTGTCAAGCCAGGTAACCGGTGGAGCTTCTGACGAGACAACGTCAGGCGAATTCGGAGCAAACGAGTGGCTCGTTGACGAATTGTATGAGCGATTCCTGATCGACAAGAACTTGGTTGATGAGTCGTGGTGGCCGGTGTTGGAGAGCTACAATCAGACCGCGAACACTCCCATTCCAGCGGCTGCTGCCCCCGCAGCAGCGCCAGCAGCATCCGTTTCACCGGCGCCGGCCGCACCCGCCGCACCCGCCGCACCCGCCGCAGCCGCACCCGCCGCCGTCCCGGCCGTACCGGCAGCGCCAGCTCAGGTGACTGAGAACCAGCCGACGGCCCGCACCACCTCGAGCGCGCCGAAGCCGGCCCCGGTTCCCGCCGACGCTCCCGTCACCAGCCCGCAGACCGTCGTCACCGACGAGTCAGCGCCGGTCAAGCAGGACAAGGTCGTTCCGCTGCGCGGTATGGCGAAGTCACTCGCGACCAACATGGTTACGAGCCTGACCGTGCCGACCGCGACCAGCGTGCGCACCATCCCGGCCAAGCTGCTCATCGACAACCGCATCGTCATGAACAACCACATGAAGCGGGCACGCGGCGGCAAGGTCAGTTTCACCCACCTGATCGGCTGGGCGCTGATTCGCGCGCTCAAGATGTTCCCGAGCCAGAACGTCTACTACGACGAGGTCGACGGCAAGCCCTCCGTGGTCGCTCCCGCCCACGTCGGCATGGGCCTGGCCATCGACATGCCCAAGCCCGACGGCACCCGCGCCCTGCTGGTTCCGGCGATCAAGCGTGCCGACACGATGACCTTCGGCGAATACCTCGCCGCCTACGAAGACCTCGTCACTCGCGCCCGCCAAAACAAGCTCACGGCCGACGACTTCGCCGGAGCGACCCTGTCGCTGACCAATCCGGGCGGCATCGGCACCGTGCACTCGGTGCCCCGACTGATGAAGGGCCAGGGCTGTATCATCGGCGCCGGCGCCCTCGACTACCCGGCCGAATTCCAGGGCTCGAGCGTCAAGACGCTCACCGGCCTGGCCATCTCAAAGACCATCACCCTCACCAGCACCTACGACCACCGCGTCATCCAGGGTGCAGGGTCGGGCGAGTTCCTCAAAATCGTGCACGAGCTTTTGATCGGCCAGCACAACTTCTACGAAGAGATCTTCTCCGCCCTGCGCATCCCGTACGACCCGATCCACTGGGCCCCGGACATCAGCGTCGACCTCGCGAGCGCCGTCGACAAGACCGCGCGGGTGCAGGAACTGATCAACTCGTTCCGCGTGCGCGGCCACCTGATGGCCGACATCGACCCGCTCGAGTACTCACAGCGCAGCCACCCCGACCTCGACATCGCCACCCACGGGCTCACCTTCTGGGACCTCGACCGGTCCTTCGTGACCGGCGGTTTCGGAGCGAAGCGCCAGATGCTGCTGCGCGACATTCTCGGTGTGCTGCGTGACTCGTACTGCCGCACCACCGGCATCGAGTACATGCACATTCAGGACCCGGCCCAGCGCAAGTGGGTGCAGGAGAAAATCGAGAAGTCGTACGTCAAGCCCACCCACCACGAGCAGATGCGTATTCTGGCCAAGCTCAACGAGGCCGAAGCCTTCGAAACGTTTCTGCAGACCAAGTACGTCGGTCAGAAGCGCTTCAGCCTCGAGGGCGGCGAGTGCACCATTCCGCTACTGGACACCATTTTGCAGGGCGCCGCCGAGCAGGGTCTCGACGAGGTCGCGATCGGGATGGCCCACCGTGGCCGCCTGAACGTTCTCACCAACATCGCCGGCAAGACCTACGGCGAGATCTTCCGCGAGTTCGAGGGCACGCAGGACCCACGCACCGTACACGGCTCCGGCGACGTGAAGTACCACCTCGGTACCACGGGCATGTTCCGCGGTGAAGACGGCGCCGAGATTCCGGTGTCGCTGGCAGCGAACCCCTCGCACCTCGAGGCCGGCGACGGCGTGCTCGAGGGCATCGTGCGCGCCAAGCAGGACCGCAAGCCGATCGGCACCTTCTCCACCCTGCCGATCCTCATCCACGGCGACGCCGCGATGGCCGGCCAGGGCGTCGTACTCGAAACCCTGCAGATGTCCCAGCTGCGCGGCTACCGCACCGGCGGAACCGTACACATCGTGGTCAACAACCAGCTCGGGTTCACCACCCTGCCGCAGGATGCCCGCACCAGCGTTTACGCCACCGACGTCGCCAAGACCATCCAGGCGCCGATCTTCCACGTCAACGGGGATGACCCGGAGGCCGTGGTACGCGCCGGCGAACTAGCCTTCGCCTACCGCCAGGAATTCAAGAAGGATGTCGTCGTCGACCTCATCTGCTACCGCCGTCGGGGCCACAACGAGGGCGACGACCCCTCGATGACGCAGCCGCTGATGTACAACCTGGTCGAGGCCAAGCGCAGCGTGCGCAAGCTGTACACCGAGGCGCTCGTCGGCCGTGGTGACATCACCGAGGAAGAATACGAAGCCGCCCACCGCGACTTCCAGGATCGCCTCGAGCGCGCCTTCCTCGAGACCCACGCTGCCCAGACCGCGTCAATCCCGGTCATCACGCCGGAAATGGCCGCCACGGCCAAGGCCGAGGCTGAAGCTCAGGCCCGTGAAGACGCCGCAGGTGAGCCCGAGACCACCGGTGTCCCGGAGAGCGTCATCCAGCTCATCGGTGATGCATTCAATAACAAGCCGGCCGGTTTCACCGTGCACAACAAGCTGCAGCAACTGTTGCAGAAGCGCCTCGACATGAGCCGCAACGGCAATATCGACTGGAGCTTCGGCGAACTGCTCGCGCTCGGCTCGCTGCTGGTCGAGGGCACCCCGGTGCGTTTTGCCGGACAGGATGCCCGCCGCGGCACGTTCGTGCAGCGTCACGCGGTGCTGCACGACCGGGTGAATGGCCAGGAATGGCTGCCACTGGCCAACCTCAAGGACAACCAGGCCCGATTCTGGATCTACGACTCATTGCTGAGCGAATACGCCGCCATGGGCTTCGAGTACGGCTATTCGGTGGAACGCGCCGACGCGCTCGTGCTCTGGGAAGCCCAGTTCGGTGACTTCGCCAACGGTGCGCAGACCATCATCGACCAGTTTGTGTCCTCCGCCGAGCAGAAGTGGGGCCAGCGGTCATCCGTTGTGCTGCTGCTGCCGCACGGCTACGAGGGTCAGGGCCCTGACCACTCCTCAGCCCGCATCGAGCGATTCCTGCAGCTGTGTGCCGAGGAAAACATGACCGTGGCGCGCCCGTCGACGCCCGCGTCGTACTTTCACCTGCTGCGTCGCCAGGCCTACATGCGTCCGCGCCGTCCGCTGATCGTGTTCACGCCCAAGTCGATGCTGCGCCTGCGCGGAGCGACGAGCGCCGTGTCTGAATTGACCAGCGGCAAGTTCGAAGCGGTCATCGACGATGCACGCGTGAACGACAAGAACGCCGTCAAGCGCGTTCTGTTCATGGCCGGAAAGATCTACTACGATCTGCTGAACGAACTCGAGAAGAACCCGAACCCCGAGATTGCCCTCGTGCGCGTCGAGCAGTTCTACCCGCTGCCCGCCGTTGAGCTAAAGAACGTCGCCGCCCAGTATCCGAACGCCGAACTGGCCTGGGTGCAGGACGAACCGGAGAACCAGGGAGCCTGGCCGTTCTTCTACCTGGAGACCAACAAGCTCGGCCCGCGAGCCATCCGGCTGTTCTCCCGTCCCGCGTCGGCCTCGCCGGCGGCAGGTTCGGCCAAGCGCCACGCGGTCGAGCAGGCCAAGCTGCAGCGCGAGGCGCTCACGCTGTAACCGCACATGAAAATGGAGGGTGACCCCGGGGTCACCCTCCATTGGTGTTCCTGCGCGGCGGCGGGCGCGGCCTGGCGGCCCGTGCCTGGCCGGTTGCAACCGGGGCGGGTGCGACGAACACGTGCCCTCAGCGGATGCGCGCGGTCACGCCGCCGCTCGCGGCCCTGGTACCGCTCGTGGCACCCCGCGCTAGAGTGCCACGATCCATGACGAGTGCCACGAGGCTGCGGCGTGGCCGGCCCGCGTGCGAGCGCGGTGGCATCCGTTTGCCTGCCAGCGAACAGCGACAGGCGATTGAACGTGCGCGCTCAGCTAGTGCGAGGCCTGGAGGGCGCGCAGCTTGAGCAGGACCTGGTCGCGCAGAACTTCGGGCGCGGTTTCCTTGCAGGCGCGCTGCATCACCTCGGTCATGGTGCGTCCGATCAGGTGTTCGGCGCTGCAGTCGGTGCAGGTCGCGAGGTGCTCCTGAATGTCGGCCGCATCGTCTTTGCGGAGTTCGTTGTGCAGGTATTCTTCGAGTTCGGCCTTGGCCTTCTCGCAACCACAATCGGTCATTTGCTTGCGCTCCCGGATGTTTTCTGTCCCTGGCCTAGTCCGCGCTCGGCCGCGTAACCGGCCAAGAGCTCACGAAGGAGTCGCCGGCCACGGTGCAGGCGGCTCATCACGGTGCCAATGGGTGTTTTCATGATTTCGGCGATCTCCTGGTAGGAGAAGCCTTCGACGTCGGCGAAGTACACGGCGAGTCGGAAGTCTTCGGGAATGGACTGCAGGGCTTCTTTAACGGCGCTGTCCGGCAGATGGTCGATGGCCTCGGCCTCGGCCGACCGTCCTGACATGGCGGTCGTCGACTCGGCGCCGCCCAGCTGCCAGTCTTCGAGCTCATCGATGGTGCCCTGATAGGGCTCACGCTGCTTTTTGCGGTACTGGTTGATGAAGGTGTTGGTGAGGATGCGGTAGAGCCAGGCCTTGAGGTTGGTGCCCTGCTCGTACTGCGCGAACGCGGCGAAGGCCTTGACAAAGGTCTCCTGCACGAGGTCCTGGGCATCGGACGGGTTGCGGGTCATGCGCATGGCGGCAGCGTACAACTGGTCGAGGAACGGCAGGGCCTGTTCTTCGAACAGTCCGCGGGTCTGCTCGCGCAGCTCGGCCTTGGTCGGTGCAACCAGTTCTGTGTCGTCAACCGGAATAGATTCCGAATTGACGGGCGTGTCTGAAGTCATCACGGGCAATTCTAGGCCGTTCCCCACAGCCAGGGGTCGTTCTAACAGCATTGACACCGTCACGGGCCTCCCTCAGATTGTTATCACCGACTATTCTGATAACCGATGTTGATCTCGAGATATTCCAAGCCGGAGTTTGATCCGTACGGCGACAATTCACCGACCGAAGTGGATGTCTGGTGGCCGGCGCCGAGCATTGGCGCGCCATTGCAGGCGGTGCTGGCTCTGCCGGGCTCGAAATCCCTGACCAACCGGGAGCTCGTCGCATCCGCTCTCGCCAGTGAACCGTCTCTGCTGCGCGCGCCGCTGCACTCGCGCGACAGCGATCTCATGGTCGATGCCCTGCGGCAGCTCGGCGCCACGATCGAGGCCGTTGCGGGCGACGGGGCGTTCGGAACGGACCTGCTGGTGACCCCGCTCGAGGAATTACTTGGCTCCACCACGATCGATTGCGGCCTGGCCGGCACGGTCATGCGTTTTCTGCCCCCGCTCGCAGCCCTCGCGCTCGGCCCGACCACGTTCGACGGCGATTCCGGTGCGCGACGCCGCCCGATGGGTCCCATCATCGGCGCTCTGCGCGACCTCGGCGGCGATATCAACGACGATGGCAAGCACGCCCTGCCCTTCACCGTGCACGGCCGCGGAGCGGTCACCGGCGGAGCGGTCACCATCGACGCCGGCAGCTCAAGCCAGTTCGTGTCGGGGTTGCTGCTGGCCGGCGCACGCTTCGAGCACGGGCTGCACCTCACCCACTCCGGCGAACGGCTGCCGAGCCTGCCACACATCGAGATGACCATCGAGGTGCTGCGCGCGCGCGGCGTCGACGTGTCTACGCCGAACGTCGGCGAGTGGATCGTCGCACCCGGCCTGCTCGCCGGTCGCACGGTCGACATCGAACCCGATTTATCAAACGCGGCACCGTTTCTGTGCGCCGCGCTCGTGGCCGGCGGCAGTGTCACCATCACCGGCTGGCCGGAGACGACGACGCAGGTCGGGGCCGACCTCGCCCAGCTGCTGCCGTTGTTCGGCGCCGTCGTCACGCGCGCCGGTGACCGGCTCACCGTCACCGGGGGCGAGCACATCGTCGGCGTCGACCTGGATCTCTCCGCTGGCGGGGAACTCGCCTGCACCCTCGTCGCTCTGGCCGCCTTGGCCTCGACGCCGAGCACGATCACCGGCATCGGGCACATTCGCCACCACGAGACCGACCGTCTCGCCGCACTGGCGACCGAGATCAATCGGCTGGGCGGCAAGGTCACCGAGCTGCCCGACGGCCTCCGGATCGAACCGGCGCCCCTGCACGGCGGCCAGTGGCTCAGCTACGACGACCACCGCATGGCCACGGCCGGTGCGCTGATCGGCCTCGCCGTGCCCGGCGTCGAGGTCGAGAACATCGGTACGACCGCGAAGACGCTCCCCCAGTTTCCCGAGCTGTGGCACGCGATGATCTCCGAAGCGGCGCTGTAGATGCCCGTGGCGCCGCCCGCTGACGGTTCTGAGGGTCTTGCCGAGGACCTGGCCGGCGATCCCGGCGACACCTGGTGGGCCTCCGCCGCCGACGACGAACCGGAGTTCGACGAGTCGAGCGTGCGGGTGCGCCCCGGCCGCAAGGGCAGTAAACCGCGCTCCAAGACCAGGCCGAGCCATCAGGATGCGCTGACCGGGCGCATCCTCTCGGTAGATCGCGGTCGCTACACCGTCATGCTCGACGAGAATCTGCCCACCGAGCGTCGAATCACAACCGCGCGGGCCAGCGAGCTGCGCAAAAAGGCCGTCGTCAACGGCGACCGGGTCGACATCGTCGGCGACACCACCGGAGCCGAGGGCAGCCTGGCCCGCATCGTGCGCATCGTGCCGCGCGACACCCTGCTGCGGAGGAGCGCCGACGACACCGACGCCGTCGAGCGGGTGATCGTGGCCAACGCCGACCAGATGCTGATCGTGGTCGCCGCGGCCAACCCGGAGCCGCGCATCCGCTTGGTGGATCGCTATTTGGTCGCGGCCTATGACGCCGGCGTGAAACCCATTCTCTGCATCACCAAGACCGACCTCGCCGACCCCGCCGCGTTCCTGGCCAACTTCGCCGGCCTCGACCTGCCCGTGTTTCAAAGCGGGGAGGGCGGGATGCCGATCGAGGAGATCTCTGCGGCGCTGGTCGGCCACGACACGGTCTTCGTCGGGCACTCCGGCGTCGGCAAGTCCACGCTCGTGAATGCGCTCGTCCCCGGCACCAACCGGGCCATCGGCGTCGTCAACACCGTCACCGGGCGCGGGCGCCACACCTCGTCGTCGACGGTGTCACTGCGCCTCGAAACGGATGCCGGCCGCGGGTGGGTTATCGACACCCCCGGCGTTCGCTCCTTCGGCCTCGGTCACATCAACACCGACAATATTCTCAAGGCCTTCACCGACCTCGCGACGATCGCGGAGCGCTGCCCACGCGGCTGCACTCACCTTCCCGATTCGCCGGACTGCGCGATCATCGACGCGGTTGAGGCCGGCGAGCTCGGCGACACCGGCCAGGTGCGCCTCGACTCGCTGCAACGGCTGCTCGCCACGTTTGCGCCCGCCCGCTGAGTCTGCTCTCGATACGATGGAACCATGACGGATTCAGCGCGCCTTGCAGTCGGCGATACGGCCCCCCAGTTCACCCTGACCGACCAGGATGGGGCATCCGTTTCGCTTAGCCGTTTCGCGGGCAGCAAGGTGGTCGTGTATTTCTACCCGGCGGCGATGACCCCCGGCTGCACGACCCAGGCCTGTGACTTTCGCGACAACCTCGGGTCGCTCAAGTCCGCGGGCTACCAGGTGCTCGGCCTGTCGAAGGATGCCCCGGCCAAGCTCAAGACGTTCCAGCAGCATGATGCGGTTAACTTTCCGCTGCTGAGCGACAGCGCACTCGACGTGCACCGCGCCTACGGCGCCTGGGGCGAGAAGAACCTCTACGGCAAGATCGTGACCGGCGTGCTGCGGTCGACGTTCGTGCTGGACGAAGCCGGCGTCATCACCCACGCCCTGTACAACGTCAAGGCCACCGGCCACGTCGCCAGCCTGCGCAAGAAGCTCGGCATCGACGCCTGACCGTCTAGCGGTCATGCGGCCGTGGTCAGTCGGCGTCCGGCTTCGGTTCGTGACTGGTCGCGGCGACGACCTTCGGAGTGAAGACCAGCACGAGCACCACGATCGAGGGGGCGAGCAGCGCCCAGCCGACGTCGGGGCGGGCGTAGATGCCCTGGAAGCAACCGACGGCGATCATGATCTGTACGAGCTGCCAGGTGACCGCGGCTCCGCGAATCCACGGACGCCCGCGCAGGGCGCCGACCGTGATTGCGCTCACCCACACGGCCGCGACGGCCGTCAGTGCCAGCAGGGCAAGCGCGCCACCCATCGAGGTCGGTGTATCGATGAGCAGTTCGAGCACCCACCAGGCCGTGAGCGCCCACAGTGCGAGCGCCTCCAGAGCTACGAGCCCTACAAGCACACCCAGAAGGGGGGCACGACGAAGCGCCCGGAGGTCGATCCGAGCTGGGCGCCGCGCACCAGAGTCGCTGTTCACAGCGAAAAGCCATACAAAACTATTGATTTGATACCTCTATTATGGGACGATATTTGAGGCCCGGTTGACGCTCACAGGGACGTGAGCTGTTTCAACGCGGTTATCGCGCAGATCCCACTTTCCTGCAACCGGCCATCACCCTGCAACTCTGGCCAATCGGCCGTGCACCCATGCAATAAAAGGAGCATCCCTATGGACTGGCGCGATAAAGCTGCCTGCCTCACCGCTGACCCGGAACTTTTCTTCCCGGTCGGTAACACTGGACCCGCTGTGGACCAGATCGAGAAGGCAAAATCGGTGTGCGCTCGCTGCAACGTCACGGAGGTCTGCCTCCAGTACGCACTCGAGACCGGTCAGGACTCTGGGGTCTGGGGCGGCCTGAGCGAGGACGAGCGGCGTGCGCTCAAGCGTCGCGCCGCACGCGCCCGTCGCGCTTCCTAGCAAAGCCGGCACCGCTACAGAACGCGAGCCTACGGCCGTCCGGTATTCCCGGAGGCCGCGGGCTCGTTTTTTTGTGCTCTGCGCGCAGCCGGGCCGCGCGACCGCGCGGAATCGGCATCCGCTCCCCGGGCCCACCGTATGTCCCTGGTCCCAGTTTCTAACCTGGGCCCGGGGACGGGGCCCAGGCCCCGTCCCGAAAGGGCTAGGACTCCTGCATGAAGCGGAGGGGGATCTCGATCGTGACCTCGGTGCCGCTGCCCATCATGGTGTGCCAGTCGATGGTGCCGCCGAGCTCGCCCTGAATGAGCGTGCGCACGATCTGAGTGCCGAGCCCCGAACCGACCTTACCTTCCGGTAATCCGGCACCGGTGTCTCGCACCATGACGGTCAGCGTCTCCTCGCTGCGCTGCGCCTCGATCGACACCTCGCCCTCGCGCCCGGCGAGGCCGTGCTCCACAGCATTGGTGACCAGTTCGGTCAAAACCAACGCGAGCGGCGTCGCATAGGCGCTGGGCAGGGTGCCGAAGCTACCCGACGACTTGGGATGCACGGTCGTATTGTGAGCGGATGCGACCTCCACCGTGAGCAGCAGCACCCGCTCGAAAACGGCGTCGAAGTCGACGATCTGGCTGAGTCCCTCGGACAGGGTGTCGTGCACGACGGCAATCGCAGCGACCCGCCGCATCGCCTGGGTCAGCGCCTCGCGCGCCCGGTCGGACTGGGTACGCCGAGCCTGGATCCGCAGCAGCGAGGCAACGGTCTGCAGGTTGTTCTTGACCCGGTGGTGAATCTCCCGGATGGTGGCATCCTTGGTGATCAGCTCACGTTCCTGGTGCCGCAGTTCGGTAACGTCCCGCGACAACACGATCGCGCCGACGCGTTCGCCGCGGTTGCGAATGGGAATCGCCCGGAGCGACACCGTCACGCCGCGCGCTTCAATGTCGGTGCGCCACGGTGCCCGCCCGGTGACCACCAGGGGCAGCGACTCGTCCACGACGGCGGTGCCGGTAAGCAGGCCGGTCGTCACCTCGGCGAGCGATTCCCCCTCGAGTTCCTCAATGAAACCCATGCGGTTGAACGCCGAGAGCGCGTTGGGGCTGGCAAAAGTGGTCAGTCCGTCGACATCGAGCCGGAGCAGCCCGTCGGAGGCGCGTGGCGCGCCGCGGCGCGGACCGGTCGGAGCGCCGAGGTCGGGAAAGTCCCCGGACGCGATCATGGCGAACAGATCGTTGGCGCAATCGTTGAAGGTCAGCTCCTGGCGTCCCGGCGTGCGTGCCTCGCTCAGGTTGCTGTGGCAGGTCAGCACCGCCACCGGGGCATCCGTTACCGCAGCACCGGTCGTGCTCAGCCGGCGCAGCACCGGGATAGCCCGCACCCGGGTCGGCGTCTCCTCATACCAGTCGGGAGCGGTGGCGTCGACGATCCTGGCGGTCTCGAACGCCTCGGTAACCTGATTGCGCCACTCGACCTTGATCTGCTGCCCGACGAAGTCGCGATAGAACAGCGTGGCGGCACTCGACGGCCGGGCATGCGCGACGGCGACGAAGCCGCCAGACTGCGCCGGAACCCATACGACAATATCGGCGAAAGCGAGGTCGGCCAGCAGCTGGCCGTCGGCAACGAGCATGTGCAGCCAGTCCACGTCTTCCGCGCTGCTGCGGCCCTGGGCAAGAACGAGATCACTGAGAGTCGACACGCTCACTAGCCTAGATCCCCGCGCGCTCCCCCCGGCACCCGCTGTGGTGATGCCACACCATTGGGTCCATGATGAGAACATGCACACACTGGCGGGCACTAAAGATCGCACCTTGATCGTCATCCTCGGCACTATCGTCGCCCTGGTGCTCGTCGCCCTCGTGGTGGTCTTCACCCGCGGCGCACCGGAACTGCTCGACCCAAACACCCCGGAAGGCGTGGTGCAGGCCTATTCTGCGGCCGTCATCGCCGGTGACGAAGATGCGGCCGAAAAGCTGCTCACCGCAGAGGCCCTGGTGGGCTGTGGGCCCGTCGAACACGGTCCAACCAACAGCCTTCGCGTCGTACTGGTGTCAACGACGGTTCGCCCCAAATCAGCCGATGTCGTCGTGTCCCTGGTCACGTCCTACGACGACGGCCCGTTCGGCGCCTCCGAGTATGAGTTCGAGAGCAATTTCGACCTGGTCAGGGCGGACGGTGCCTGGCTGATCGAGACAGCTCCCTGGGAGCTCTCCATCTGCCCGAACCCGATGGTAACGAAGTAATGTCCATCGTGGTCCTCCTCGTCCTCGTCGCCGTGCTGGGCGTGGGCATGACCGGCATCGTCATCGCTGTGCGCCGATCTCCTAGACAGCCCGGTAGCACATCAACCCCGACGGCACGCCGAGTGGTCGTGTACATCTTGTTGTTCGCGCTCGTGGTCATCGCCGCGATCGGCCTGAGCGGCCTCCTGGGGCGCGCCCTCGATACCGGCACCAACCTGGCCGGTATCGATGTGACCGGACTCGCGCGGTCCCTCGCCTTCACCCTGATCGCCGGCCCGTTCGCCGCGCTGCTCTGGTGGGTGCTGTGGCGGCGGATGGCGAGCGCGGAGCGGGCGTCGATCTCTTGGGGGCTCTACCTGGCCGGCCTGCAGACGGTCGCGATCGTGACCGCGGCTTCTGCCCTGCTCGGGACCCTGGCGGCACTGGTGCGGGGCGACTGGCAGCCGCGCACCCTCGCGGTCGCGCTGATCTGGACGCTGGTGTGGGCCTGGCACCGGTGGATGTCCCGACACCCGTCCAAGAGTCCCATGCAGTTGACGAGCGTCGCGCCCATTCTGAGCTCGATTTTTGGCTTGCTGATCGGAGCGGTCGGGGCGGTGACCGCGCTCGCATCCCTGATCAATGCGGCCGTCGACGCGCTCCAGTCCTCGATCGTGATCGGCGATCCCTGGTGGCGGCTGGCCCTGCAGGCAGGCGTCTGGTTTCTCGGCGGCACCCTGATCTGGTGGTGGCAGTGGATGCGGGAGCGCGCCCGGCTCGTGCGCGGTGTGCTGGCCGATCTTGCCCTCGTCGTCTTGGGGATCGCCGCCGCTGCTGCCGCGTCGCTGGTGGGAACGGGCACGGTGCTGTTCGTGCTGCTCCGGCTGGCCTTTACCCGGGAGCATCCGCTGGACGATATTCTCGATCCGCTCGGCACCGCCGTGGCGACCGCTCTGGTCGGCGCTCTGGTCTGGGCCTACCACCACGGTCTGCTGCGGCAGCGAGCGCTGCCGACCCGGCTGGCCGCCACCCTCGTCGTTTCCGGCTTCGGTCTGGTGGCTGCGGCTACCGGGCTGGGAATCATCGTCAATGCCCTGCTGTCCGGCCTGGCGCCGGTCGTGGTCGGGTCGGACACGCGCTCCCTGCTGCTCGGCGGGCTTAGCGCCGCAATCGTGGGTGGCCCGGTCTGGTGGGCCGCCTGGAAGCCGCTGCGCCCGGTCGATCCGGTGTCCGCCCAGGTGACGGGCCGCCGGGTCTACCTAATTCTCATCTTCGGGATCAGCGCGATCGTGGCCATTATCACCCTGCTCGTGATCGGCTACCGCATTTTCGAATTCGTCCTCGACGACCTGAGCCGACAGAGCCTGCTCGACCGGGTGCGAGCACCGTTGGGGCTGCTCGTCGCCACCGGCCTCGCCGCCGGCTACCACTTCTCGGTCTGGCGGAGGGACCGCGCTGCGCTGGCTGAGGCCGGGCTGCCCGGCCGTGCCATCCACCGGGTCATTCTGGTCACGGCCGGCGACCCGACCGCGACCCGCGACCTCATCGCCGAGCTGACCGGCGCCGCCGTCACGGTCTGGCAGCGTGCGGCCTCCCCCGACGGCCCTGCACCGATCGACGCTGCACCGATCGACGACGTCCTGCCATCGGCCGAGCGCCTCGGCCTGGCCTTGGCCGGGGTCACCGGAGCACGCGTGCTCGTCGTCGTGGGCGTCGGCGGCAGCGTCGACGTCATCCCGCTGCAGAACTGACCAGCGCAGGCCTGATCGATCAGTACTGGTCAGATCAGATCGCCGGGGCGGCCTTGCGGCCAGGCCAACGCACTCGCCGCGGCACCCGCTCGGTTTGGCCGACGGCAACGACGATCAGCTCATCGAGCACAAATCGACGGATGCTGACGCGCGCCGGGGATTTCGGCGCCCCGTCCCGCAGGGTGTGGCCGGTCAGTACTGCGGTATCGAGCGCGACCTGGTCGTGCGGCACCAGAACGGCGGAGTCGATGTTGCCGAGCAGCTTGAGGGTTCTCAGGACCTGGCCACGCGGATTGAGCCCCAGGGCGCTCGCCCGCACCTGATTGATCACAACACTCACGGCATGGCCGGTCGTGACCTCGGCGAGGTCCACCCAGGACCGCAAAAACCGCGCCATGCCGATCGGGTCGGCCAGTCCGCAGGCGACGACGTGGTCGGCCATCCGCAGCGCGGTCACCGTGGCCGCGTTGCGGCGCGGTGCCAGCAGATCGCTGCTCAATTCCTCGTCGCTCTCCAGATTGAATCCGGTGTCCAGCACCACGTAATCCACCCAGTGTCGCAGCGCATCGATCGTGCGGGTGACCCGCTCGGTCGACAGTTCCGGCCAGCGAGACGGCCGGCCGAGACCGGTCAACACCCAGAAGGCGCCCTTCGGGGAGTTGTAGCGCTGGGCGATGCGCTCGAGTTCTGACCGGTTCAGGCTGTCGCTGCCGGCCAGGCGGCAGGCGGCGGCAAAGCCGGGAGCCTCGTCGAGCATGCCGAGCCGCGGCGCGATCGACGCGCCGTAGGTGTCGACGTCGGCCAGCACCACGGTGTGGCCGGCCGCGGCAATTTCGGCTGCAATGTTAATGGCGAGCGTGGTACGCCCGGGCGCCCCGGACGGGCCCCACACCGCGATGACGGAGCCAGCACTCAGCGCGCCGCCGGTGAAGTGCCGATCCCCGACGCGCAGCGGCACCACCACGCCCGAGACGAGCAGGTCTTCGATCTCCGCCCAGTCACAGGGCAGGGCCACGGTTTCGTACAGGCCGAGCGAGCCTGCGTGCCGACGTTCCTGTTCCGATGCGGCGATGGCGACGACCCGAATGCCCCGCTCATCGCAGGCGGCGATCAGCTGGCCGGTCAGAGACTCCCGCCGACCACTGACCACGACGACGTGCGGCTGCCCGTGCGACAGCGATTCCAGAAAATCCCGGGCGGTATCCACGCGCGTCACCACACTGTGCCCGCACTCGATGATGTCGGCCAGCATGCGCTGCTCGGTCGCTCGGTCCAGCACGAGCGCGATCCGGGCCATCAGGGAACCACGGGGGTATTGACCGGTACGATCGCGAGGGCATCACCGTTCATGATCGCTTCGAGCACGTCGGCGACGTTCGCCTTGGGCACGAGCAATTCCACGGATTGACCATTGTCTGCGGCGATGATGCCGGTCGGGATCACGATCCGCACCACGACAGCCTGCGCCACGAGAATCGTCGGCGGCGCGTATTCGCCCGGCCCGGTCGCCCGCGCCGACCAGATGTCCACCACCGAACCGGACACGACCCTGGCTGCCAACCGGCCGGGAACGTCTACGACGACACTCGTCGTCAGCTCTCCGGCTGCTGCTCCGACCGCGGAGCGCGCCACGAGTTCCCCGGCCAGAATGGTCTGGGTGACCAGCAAGCCCGGCTCGACCGTGGGCGACAGATAGAGGTCGGCGGCTCCGCCCAGCCGTACCCGGGTTTCAACGAGGTCGGTCTTCGTAAGGCGATCGCCGACGGTGAGCGTGTGGCGTGCGGTGTAGACCGCCGTGGTGCGGTCGCTGCCGGCGACGATCGCGCTCACGCCGGCAATCGACGTGGCGACGAGCACGAGGCCGATGACGAATCGGGGGTCTACCCAGAAGCGGCGGCGCGTACGTGTGGAACCGGGTGACATCATCCGCTACCTCGCTTGTTTGGAAGGATTCGCTCTTATCGTGGCCCACTGTGCCGCCCGGTGAAAAAGTTCTCCACAGGGCAGCGTCATTTCAGCCGGATGACATGGATCTGCCAGATCGGCACGATGCGGTAGTGAGCGATTTCGGGGCCACGGCGCAACGTTCCGAGCGGATGCACCGCCAGATCAATGTGGTCCCGCGCCACCCGGTCGATGGTTCCGGCCACCACACCGGCCCGGGTGTCCAACTCCACGGCGCGCCGGCGACGGCACAGGTTGCGCAGGACGAACGGCAGTCCGACCCGTTCGATTCCCCGACCGGTCGCTGCCGATTCCACGGCCAACGACGCCCTGATCTGTTCCTCGTCGAGCAAGACTGCGGCGATGGCCGCGAGCGGGACCACGCACTGGCCGCGAGCGCTCTCGGAATCGAGCAGGTCGGCCGCAAGCCAGTCCCGGCCCAGCGCGGTCGGACGCAGGGCGAGCGTTTGGCCCGACACGAGCACCACGCGCAGCCGCAGGGCGCTGCCGAGGCTCGCGGACCGCACCACGTTGCTCAACCGGGTGCGCAGGGAGAGCTTCTCCAGACGCTCCCGTTCCTCGTGCAGGCACAGGTCAGCGACCTCGGCCTGCAGCTCGTAGTCGAGCTGCCCTTCCAAATCGTCAAACAAATCATCCCAGCGCACACACCGAAAGTAGCCGAACCTGGGCGTTCTCGCTCACGTTGTCCACAGGCTCTTTAAGCCCTCGACAGTGCCGGAACAATGCTGCTTAGGTTTCCGCTATTCCAGCTCGTGCTCGACCTCAGGAGGCATCATGCCGTCACCCGGTAGCAGCGAATCGAATGCGCAGGCCCTTCGGCGGGAGCGAATCGAAGACGACGAGTTCTTCGGTCCTCAGCCCAGCACCCTGGCGGAGCTCCCCGATCCGGAACCGCTGCTTCGGGCCTTGGCGATCTGCGCCTTCGAGGTCATCGCCGGAGTCCGACAGATTGAACACCTTGCGAGCTGGGTGACCGACGACGTCTATGCCCATCTGCGCGTTCGAGCGTCAATCGCGGCGCGGGCGCGCGCCGTCACCGGCCAGGTTGCTGACCGCCCCCGGCTCGCCATCGGCCACGTCACCCAGGTGAAGCGCGACGCTGGAGGCCTGGACGCCGTCGTCGTCGTGTTCGAGCGGCACCGGAGCTATGCGGTCGCGATCTGTTTGGAGGGGATGGACCGGCGGTGGCGGGCCTCGGTCCTGGTCGTGCTGTAAAGCACGGCCCAAACCGAGAGCGCCCGAAACGCTACGTTGTTTTCTTACCCTGCGAGCGACGCTCCGCCCGGTTCGCTGGGGCAGCACCCTCGGTTTTCTGACCGAAGGCTCCACGCTGGGGCGGTCCGGCCGGCTCGGTCGGCTCGTCGTCGCTCGCCGCGACGGTGGCCGTGCGTCTGGCTCGATCGGTGGCGGCCTGCTGAATCTGACCGCGCTGGTTGCGCACCTCGACTCCACCCGAATCGCTCGGGGCGGTGTAGCTGAGCTTCTCCTCGGGGGAATCGGCCGGGGACAGCCCCTTGGCCGCGACGACCGGTCCGGCGACGGCTCCGGCTCCGGCCGTCACCTCGACGTCGAGGTTGAACAGGAACCCGACCGTTTCTTCGCGAATCTGTCCCATCATCTGCTGGAACATGGCGAAGCCTTCACGCTGGTACTCGACCAAAGGGTCGCGCTGAGCCATCGCGCGCAGACCGATGCCATCCTTCAGGTAATCCATCTCGTACAGGTGGTCGCGCCAGCGTCGGTCGATGACCGACAGCACCACGCGGCGTTCGAGCTCGCGCATGGCCGGAGAACCGAGGGACTCTTCCCGGCGGGTGTAGGCGAGCTTGGCGTCGGAGAGAATCTCGCGGCGCATGAAGTCGCGGTTGATCTTGCCCTTGTCGCCGGCCTCTGATACGACCTCGTCGATGGTCAGTCCCACCGGGTAGAGCGTCTTGAGCTCGGTCCACATGGCATCGAAGTCCCAGTCGTCGCCGTTGCCTTCGCCGGCGTGTACGTCGAGCACCTCGTCGATGACGTTGGTGAGGAAGGTCTGGGTGCGCTCGTGCAGGTCGTCACCCTCAAGGATGTGCCGGCGGTCGCCGTAGATCGCCTCGCGCTGGCGGTTGAGTACGTCGTCATACTTGAGCACGTTCTTGCGAATCTCGGCGTTGCGACCCTCGACCTGCGACTGGGCGCTGCGAATGGCCCGGCTGACGACCTTAGACTCGATAGCCATATCGTCGGGCACCCCCTGGCGCCCCATCAGTGCTTCGGCGGCGCCGGCGTTGAACAGGCGCATGAGGTCGTCGGTGAGGGAGAGGTAGAAGCGGCTTTCGCCCGGGTCGCCCTGGCGACCGCTGCGTCCGCGCAGCTGGTTGTCGATGCGACGGGACTCGTGCCGTTCGGTGCCGAGCACGTAAAGGCCACCGGCGGCGATGACCTTGTCGGCCTCTTCCGCCACGTCGGCCTTTACCGCGGTGAAGACGTCATCCCAGGCGAGTTCATACTCGTCGGGGGTCTCAATCGGGCTGAGGCCCTTCGCGTTCATCTCGGCGACGGCGATGAACTCGGCGTTGCCGCCGAGCATCACGTCGGTACCACGACCGGCCATGTTGGTGGCCACGGTCACCGAACCGAGGCGACCGGCCTGCGCGACGATCGCGGCCTCACGGGCGTGGTTCTTGGCGTTGAGCACCTCGTGCCGCACGCCCTTCTTGGCGAGCAGACGCGACAGGTATTCGCTCTTTTCAACGCTCGTGGTGCCGACCAGAACTGGCTGCCCGGCCGCATGGCGTTCGACGATGTCCTCGACGACCTGACGAAACTTGGACTCTTCGTTCTTGTAGATCAGATCGGACTGGTCGAGGCGCTTCATCGGTTTGTTGGTGGGGATGGCCACCACGCCGAGCTTGTAGGTGCTCATGAACTCGGCGGCCTCGGTCTCGGCTGTTCCGGTCATGCCGGAGATCTTGGAGTAGAGGCGGAAGTAGTTCTGCAGGGTGACCGTGGCCAGGGTCTGGTTCTCGGCCTTGACCGCGACGCCCTCCTTGGCTTCGATGGCCTGGTGGATGCCCTCGTTGTAGCGACGGCCCATCAGGATTCGGCCGGTGTGCTCATCCACGATGAGTACCTCGCCGTTCATCACGACGTAGTCCTTGTCCTTCTTGAACAGGGCGTTCGCCTTGATCGCGTTGTTCAGGAACGAGATCAGCGGGGTGTTGGCCGATTCGTACAGGTTGTCGATGCCGAGGTAGTCCTCGACCTTTTCAATGCCGGGTTCGAGCACACCGATGGTGCGCTTCTTCTCGTCGACCTCGAAATCTTCGTCGGGGACCAGGCGCTTGGCCAGGCTGGCGAACTCGTTGAACCAGCGGTTGGCTTCGCCGGAAGCGGGTCCGGAGATGATCAGGGGCGTGCGTGCCTCGTCGATGAGAATCGAGTCGACCTCGTCGACGATGGCGAAGTAGTGACCGCGCTGCACCATGTCGCTGGACTGCCAGGCCATATTGTCGCGCAGGTAGTCGAAACCGAATTCATTGTTGGTGCCGTAGGTGATGTCGGCGGCATACATTTCCCGACGCGCAGCCGGCGTCTGGCCGGAGACGATGCATCCGGTCGTCATGCCGAGGGCGCGGAAGACGCGGCCCATAAGCTCGCTTTGGTAGCTCGCGAGGTAGTCGTTGACCGTGATGACGTGCACGCCGCGGCTGCTGATCGCATTGAGATAGGCGGCGGTGGTGGCGACCAGGGTCTTGCCCTCACCGGTCTTCATCTCGGCGATGTTTCCGAGGTGCAGTGCTGCCCCGCCCATCAGCTGTACGTCGAAGTGACGCAACCCGAGCGTGCGGGTGCTCGCCTCGCGCACGGCGGCGAACGCCTCGGGGAGCAGGTCATCGAGCGATTCGCCGTTGGAGTACCGTTCCCGCAGGGTGACGGTCTCATTTTTGAGCTCCTCGTCGGTGAGCTCGTGGAAGTCCTCTTCCAGCGCGTTGATGGCTTTCGCGTAGTTTTCCAGGCGGCGCAAAACGCGGCCTTCACCAACACGAAGAACCTTTTCAAGAATTGACGCCACGAATGTACTCCACTAGTCAAACGGTGCAGACACGCGCTGCGGAAGCTCGATTGAACTGCTCCCGCAGCGCCTGCCTGCGCCTCTCGTCTGGCAGATGCCAGAGCGCCGACCTGGTCGGCAACTAAGGCAATGCTAGTTGGTCAGTTGGCACGCCCGCTGGCAACGGGCACAGCCTCGTGCAACTCACTGACGGCACTATCGAGTTCGATGACTCCATAGTCCCAGCCCTTGCGGCGGTAGACCACGCTCGGACGCTCGGTTTCGATATCCTGGAACAGGTAGAAGTCGTGCCCGACCAGCTCCATGAAGTAGAGTGCATCGTCGACCGACATGGGCGCAGCGGCGAAGACCTTGCGACGGATGACGACGGGGCAGTACTCTTCCTCGTCCGCGACGGCGGGGGCATCCGCTTGCACGATGGGAATCGCGCCGGTGCGCACCCGCTCGAGCGTTTCGGGGTTGGCCGGCGTGATGTCGATGACGCTGAACCCGACCGCGGACGCCTCGTGCAGCGAGGTGGGGCGGTGGGCTCCACCGCGGTGCACCTTCTTGCGGTCCTTGGCGCGGCGAACACGCTCGAGTAAACGGCCGAGCGCCACGTCGAAGGCAGCGTACTTGTCGGATCCGTCCGCTTCGGCCCGAACGAGCGGACCCTTACCGATCAGGGTGAGTTCAACCCGGTCGTTGCCGACGGCTGCACCGTTCTTCTCGTGGTGGCGGCTGACCTTGATTTCGAGTGCGAGGGCCTTATCCGCGAGGAGGGCGATTTTCTCGGCCTTCTCCGTCGCATAATCCCGGAAGCGATCAGTGATCCCAAGGTTGCGTCCGACGATGTTAGTTTCCATGACGACCTCCAGTTTGGCGGACCGCCCTCAAACCGGGCGATCATTGCGCGCCTTTGACTCCACCGTAGCCGGGGCGATGGGATAAGTCACAGTATTTGTTAACCAGTTTGTGCGACGGGTCGTTATCGCGGCAGCAGACGCCGTGTCTCCGCCAATGTGGCCAGGCCAACAACGGTGCCGCCCGCAGCGAACACGGCACGGCGCGCCTCGAGGAGCGTGGCGCCGGTGGTCACGATATCGTCGACCAGGATTACAGCGACTCCGCTGAGTGGATGTCGCGCGATGAGGCTGTGGTCTTTGTTCGCGGCGCGCTCGGCACGGCCCAGACCGACCTGGTCGCTGACCACGCCGCGCTGGGCGAGCAACGGGGCCGGGTGGAGGCCAGCGCGATGCAGCAGTGCATCGACCGGATGGTAGCCGCGGGCCCGCCAGGCCCGGCGTGAGGAGGGGATGGTCACGAGCTCGATTCCGGCCGGGCCCGGCGCGACCCGGCTGAGTGCGGGCCGGCTCGGTGCGGGCCGGCTCGGTGCGGGCCGGCTCGGTGCGGCGGCGAGCGCGGCCACGATGGCTGCTCGCAGCGGTGCGGCCAGCGCCGCGGCGGCATCCGTTCGCCCATTGTCTTTGTAGGCAGCGATCACGTGGCGGGCCACACCCTCGTAGGTGAGCGCCGACCAGATGCGCACGTCGTCGCGGGTGACCGGGTGTACGGCCGGGAGCAGCGCCAGCCGGCAGGCCGCGCACAGGGCACGGTCAGCGGCTCCACAGCCGCTGCAGGAAGTGGGCAGCAGCGCCGCCCAGGCGTCCAGTGCCGCAGCGGTCAGATGATCACGCAGCCGGTGGCTCATGGCGCCAGTGTGCCCGATGCTGCGGTGCGGATGGGCGCGAGCGGGCGGGTGGCGGACGGCCGCGCCCGGACGCCGCCGGTGGAGGAGTCGGCCGGCTTCAGCGCGCGCTCAGCGGCCGAGACCCTGCTGGGTGGCGAGCAGCGTCACGTCGTCGATGCGGGCCTGCCAGCCCGCTCCGCGTTGCACCTCGAGGCTACCGGTGTCGGTGAGGGCACGCAGGTCGCGCACCGAGTTGCTGCCGACGATGAACCGGCTGCTCGCGGGCGACTCCAGGGTGGAGCTGACGCCACCGAGCTGTTGTATGACGATACGGGACTCGCCGTTCGGCAGGGCACTGAGCGAGGCGACGGTCAATTCGTCGATCCAGGTCGCATCGAGGCCGACCCCTCCGCCTCCGGCCAGCAGTACCGGCGGTCCGATGTCGGTGGGAACCGACCCGTCACGAATGATCGACGCGACCACGAATCGGGTTTCGGATCCGGTGCCGAGCAGGGCGATCAGCCGGGAGCCGTCGCGGGAGATTTTCAGGGCGGTAATCGACGTCGCCTCCGGCCAGGGTGTTGGCAACACTGTCGCTTCTCCCGTTGGGCTGTAGACGACCAGCGCGCTCGGGTCGTTCGACGGCACCGACCAGACGAAGCGGTCGTTGTCGCTGGACGGCGCGAGCAGGCCCGGGCGAGAATCGAGCAGCTCGGGGTCGTCGCCGGCGCGCACGACGTAGACTCCGTCGGCGGCGAGAACCGCAGCTGTTCCCTGGCCGGACGAGAGCGTCACCGCGGTGGGGGCCAGCTGGGCGATGGTCGCCGACAGCCCGTCGAGCGGGGTGATGCTTTGCCCGGTTGCGGCGACAAAGCCGAATTCACCGCCGCGCAAGACGAGCGCGCGGGCGTCGACGCGCGGGTCCACCGTGGGAGCCCCCGACTGCAGGTCGTCGATGGACTGGGAGTTCTGGTCGATCGTGATGTCAACGGACAGGCCAGCTGGCAGGCTGGCCACGAGCTGCGCCTTCATGCGCTGCAGGGTTTGCCGATCGGCGTTGAGCGCCTCGCTGTTCAGATCGACCATGGCCTGGCGCCCCACAACCTGTACCGCGTCAGCGGTGAGTTTGGACCCGGCCGGGAACGCCGTGGCGACCGCGCCATCCAGCCAGGCGCTCGGCCCGCCGAGCACGGCGTTGACCAGTTTGGTGGGGGCGGATGCTCCGCGCGGAAACCAGCGCAGGTCCGGCACCAGATAGCGAAACCCTGGGTCGTAGAAGTACACCGGCTGAGCGCTGAACACATCGTTGAAGGTGTTTTCGTCAATGACGGTGCCGTTGGGGGCCGCACTAATGCGCCACTGGTCACCGACCTTCGCAAATTCGTAGCGCAACGGAACCGGGGTGGCGTCGACCTCGCGGTATTCGCCGGACACGTCCACCTCGGCGATCGGCGTGATGGCCACGAGCGTTGTGCCCTCGTCGACGACCGTCAGTGTGCGCCCGGAGCCATTGTCGACCGTGACTCCGACGGTGGGGTCCCAGACTGAACCGAACTGCGGAACGAGAAATTGGCGAGCAATGTCGTAGTTGTTCTCCGGGCTCGAGGAAGCATCGATGAACCCGCGCAGAATGGAATCCGTTGATGCGTCCTTCTGCGGCAGCGCCGGGAGAAAAACCGGAGCCGGATTGGCGTCGGGGACGAGGTCCGTTCCGGCGTGCACCACTCCGTCGCGGGGGATGCCGGTGCAGCCGCCCAGGCCGACGGCCAGCGCGATAGCGACGAGCCCGGCCGGTACAACGCGGCCGACCCAGCCGCGCCACGGTGAATGGTGGTTATGCATGCGGGCCTCCGCCCAGAACGGGAACGTGCCCGGACTCGCCGAGCTGGTCCGTGGCGTCGGCGGGTGGCAGCGGTAGGGGCGAGGATTCGAGCAGGCCCTGGGCGGTGCGGGGCAGGGTCAGCCGAAAGCAGGAACCCTCGCCGGGACGGGACCAGACCTGCAGCCATCCGTTGTGCACGCTCGCGTCTTCCCGCGAGATCGCCAGCCCCAGGCCGGTGCCGCCGATCGTGCGCTGACGGGACGGGTCAGCGCGCCAGAACCGGTCGAAGACGTGCGCGACTTCAGCCTGGCTCATACCCAGGCCGTAATCGCGCACGGCGAGCGCGACTGCCTTCGCGTCGCTGTCGACCGACACCATGACCGGTTTGCCCTCACCGTGCTCGATAGCGTTGCCGATGAGGTTGTGCAGCACCCGACGGATGCGTCGCGGATCGACGTCGGCGTTGAGGTACCCGCCCGGCGCCACCAGCCGCAGGTCGCTGCCCTTGGATTCGGCCAGGGATCGCAGGCTGTCGATGGCGTCCTCGGCGAGATAAACCAGGTTCGTCGGTTCGCTCTCCAGCTCAACAGAGCCGGCGTCGTAGCGGCTGATTTCGAGCAGGTCGCTCAGCAGCAGCTCAAACCGCTCCACCTGGGTGTGCAGCAGCTCGGCCGTGCGCCCGGTCGCCGGCGGAAAACTCGCCCGCTGGTCGTAGAGCACATCACCGGCCAAGCGGATGGTCGTCAGCGGCGTGCGCAGTTCGTGCGAGACATCCGAGACAAAACGTTGTTGCACCTCGGACAGGTCGGCGAGTTCACGAATCTGACTTTGCAGGCTGTCGGCCATTCCGTTGAATGATCGTGCGAGCGTGGCGATGACGTCTTCGCCCTTCTCCGGGATGCGCACCATGAGATCGCCGGAGGCCAGTTTCTGGCTGGTTTCGGCGGCGACCCGCAGCGGTGTGACGACGAAACGAACGACAATCCAGGTCACGGCCCCGATCAGCAGCACGAGGGCGACACCGGCGACGCCGAGCGTCTGCTGCACGAAGAGCAGCGTCGCTTCGGCGTCTTGCAGGCTGTACGCGATGTAGAGCTCGTAGCGGCCCGCGACCGGAACGGTGATCTGCGACCCCACGACGATGCCGGGGACGGTCGCGGTCTCGCCAGTCAGAGTGACCGATTGCCAGAATTGCTCACCGTTGTTGCCCTGGACCTGGGTGCGCAGGTCGGCGCCGATCACCCCGGTGGACTGCCCGAACGTCGAGGAGTCCTGCGGCGCAACTGTCGACGATTCCTGGCCGGGCACGCGAAGCACGGCGACCAGCCGGCTCGATGACGTCGTGGAGATGGAGGTTCGAGCGGAACTGAGCAGGTTCTGGACCTGAACCCGGTCCGTGGCATCCGAGGCATCAAATAGGCTCTGCGCGGCGCTCGTCGCCCGGTTGGAATCGAGCAGCACCTGGCTGAGCCGGGACTGAAACAGGTCATTGCCGATGCTGACCGACATATAAACGCCGACGACGAGGATGGCCAGCCCGGAGAAGGCGACCGAAATGGTCACCGTACGAAACTGCAGGGAGGATCGCCACGACGAACGCAGCAGACGCGGCCAGTTGCGCGGTCTGCTCCAATAGGTCAATTGCGGCATGGGGAGCCGCACCGGTTCTGCTGTTGCCTGACGTTCATGGTGAGGCTAGCTGACGACACCGGCACGGTAGCCGACGCCGCGCACCGTCATGACAATTTTCGGATTGTCCGGGTCGTGCTCGACCTTGGCGCGCAGTCGTTGCACGTGCACGTTCACCAGCCGGGTGTCAGCCTTGTAGTGGTAACCCCAGACCTGCTCCAACAGCATCTCCCGGGTGAACACCTGTTGCGGTTTGGAGGCGAGGGCCAGCAGCAGGTCGAATTCGAGCGGGGTGAGGTTGATCGAAGCATCGCCGCGGGTGACTTCATGGCCGACTGCGTTCACGACGAGGTCGCCGATGTGCAGGCTGAGCGCACCGTCGACAGCTGGCGGACGCAGGCGGGTGCGAATACGGGCGACGAGTTCCTTGGGATTGAACGGCTTGACCATGTAGTCGTCGGCACCGGATTCGAGCCCCTTGACCACATCAGTGGTGTCGGAGCGGGCCGTGAGCATGATGATGGGCACGCCGGATTCGGCCCGGATCAGGCGGCACACTTCGATGCCGTCGAGGCCGGGCAGCATGAGGTCGAGCAGCACCAGGTCGGGCTTCTCGGTGCGAAAAATGTCGAGGGCGAGTGATCCGTCGGCGCAGTAGCCCGGGGTGAAGCCTTCGCCCTGCAAAACGATACCGATCATCTCGGACAGGGCGGTGTCGTCATCGACAACCAAAATGCGTGAGGTCATGGGTCTCCTTCCAGAACAAGGTCAGGTGTGTTCTGATGATGCGCGGGGCAGATTGCCCGATGAGTAGGACAAAGTCTGGCATAAGAGTAGCCGAGACCGCTGACAGAGTAGTCGCGCGGGCGTTTCTTCGAGCGACCTGTGCCAGCATGGAATGGTGACCGACCACTGGCAAGCCCCCGACTCCCCGGTTCCGCCCCAATACGGGGAGTTTGCCACGCCGACACCCTCCTACCAGGGCCCCCGTACGGGACACGGCTGGGCGCCGCCGCCCAAGCCCGGGTTGATCCCGCTGCGACCGATCGGTCTCGGCACCCTGCTCGGGGCATCCTTTCAGGTGTTGCGTCGAAACCCTAAGGCGACGTTCGGCAGCGGCCTGATCATTCAGGCGGCCATCATGCTGGTCACCGTGCTGGTTGTCGGCCTGGTCACGCTGTGGGCGTTCGACCGGATCGACAGCGCCCCGCTCGACCAGCAGGACGCCGTCGCGGCCGGCTCAGTGCTGACCGGCGTCCTCTCGGCCATTATTCCGCTGGCCCTGACCGTGATCGCCTCGGCACTGTTGCAGGCCATCATTGTGGTCGAGGTGGCCCGCGCGACCCTCGGCGAAAAGCAGCGACTCAGCGCTCTGTGGCGGCGAGCGGCGACCCGCCTCTGGCCACTGGCGCTGTGGACCCTCCTCATTACCGGCGCGCTGCTGCTCGGCGTCGCCGTGGTTGCCGGCATCGTCGTGCTGCTGGTCGCCGTCGGCGGTGTCGCGGGCATCGTCGCCGGGGTTCTGGTCGGCGTCTTTGGCGGGCTGCTGCTCGCTGCGGCGAGCTTCTATTTCTATACCAAGACCAGTGTGGTGCCGAGCCTGATCGTGCTCGAAAATTTGGGCGTGCGGGCATCCGTCATTCGGTCATGGTCGCTCACTCGCGGCTATTTCTGGCGCACGCTCGGCGTGCTGCTGCTGGTCACCCTGATCGTGCAGGTCATCAGCCAGGTCGTCAGCCTTCCAGTCTCGCTCGTACTCGGCTTCGGAACCGTGCTGGTCGACCCCAACGGTGTCTTTGCCTTCGAATCGTCGATCGTGACGCTCGTGGTCACCTTGATCGTTGCCATCCCCATTGCGGCCGTGGCCGCGGTCGTGCAGTCGGCGGCCGTCGCGCTGATTTACCTCGACCTGCGCATGCGCAAAGAGGGCCTCGATTTGGAACTCGCACGCTACGTGGAGTCGGCGGCGCAGGGCTTCGACGTGCCGGACCCCTATCTGGTCACCGGGCACCCGGCGCCATGACCGTGGCCGTGGTGCTGCTCATCGGCGCGGTCGGTGTCCCGGTTGATCCCGACGCACCGGATGCCCGCAGCTGGCTGCGCGAGGAACTCGCCAAGGCACAGTACACCGCGGCCAGGCCGACCTGGTTCGATCGTGTCGCGCAGACTTTTCTGGACTGGCTGCAGTCGCTGACGTTGCCGTCCGGTGGCGGCGCCAGCTGGTTGCCGGTGCTCGCGACCCTGGTCGTGATCGCGGCGATCGTGGCCAGCTGGCTGGTGTTCGGGGCTCCGAAACTGGCTCTCCGGCGGCGGATCAGCAGCGAATTGTTCGGCGCCGTCGACCAGCGCAGCAGCGCCGAGATGCGCACGGCGGCCTCTCGAGCTGCCAGCGTGGGCGACTGGAGCCTCGCCTGTGAAGAGATTTTTCGCGCCGTGGCCCGCGGTCTCGCGGAGCGCACCGTGCTGACGGTCACCCCCGGCACGACCGCGCACGATTTCGCAGCGCAGGCCGGGCTGGCATTCCCCCAGTCCGGCGCTGCCCTCTCGAGCGCCGCTGACATTTTCGACCGCGTGCGCTACCTCGAGCAGGCCGGCACGGAGGCGGAGTATCGCGCCCTCACGGAGCTGGACGCCGAGCTCGGCGCGGCATCGCCCGCGCCGCTGGCTGGAGTGCCGTGAGCGCGCCCGTGATCGTTGGTGAAACGGATGTCGCCACTCCGACCCTGCGCGCCCAGCTGCGCCGTTCCTCATTCTGGATCATCGCCGGTGCCGGCATCATCGTGGTCGCGATCGTCGCCGTGCTCGTGTCGGGCGGCGCCAACGTCGCCGGCCGCGCGCTGGCCGGGGACAACCCCGCTCCGGCCGGTTCGATGGCCCTGGTCGAGGTGCTGCGCCAGCAGGGCGTCACCGTGACACTGGCCGATTCCCTGGCCGAGGTACGAAGCCTGGCCGAAACGGATTCAACCGTTCTGCTCTACGACGAAAGCAGCTATCTGGTCGATTCCCAGCTGGCCCAGCTGACCCGGCTGGCCGCGCGCACCGTTGTCGTGGCGCCGGACTTTCTCGCCCTGCAGTCGCTCGCTCCGACCGTCGGTTTCGGCGGGGTGTCCGGCGCGGAATCGCTCGTCGCCGACTGCACCCTACCGGCCGCTAACCGCGCCGAAGAGCTGATTCCCGGCGGCGACACGCTGTCCCTTCCGGCCGATTCCCCGCTGATGGGCTGTTTTCCGAGCGGCGACAACACATTCTCGGTGGTCGCCAACGATCGAGCCACACTGGTCGCCGACCTGCGGGTGTTCAACAACGAGAACGTGGCCGGCTACGGCAACGCGGCGTTGGCCCTCGGCCTGCTCGGCCAGAGTGACTCCCTGATCTGGTACCTGCCGACGCTCGCCGACCTGCCCCGCACCGGGCCGCCCTCGCTCGCCGCGCTGACGCCCGGCTGGGTGACCCCGGTGCTGCTGCTGTTCGGGCTCACCGCCGTGGCCGCCGCCTTCTGGCGGGGACGGCGATTTGGGCCGCTCGTGGCCGAGAATCTGCCGGTCACGGTGAAAGCGAGCGAGACCATGGAGGGTCGGGCCCGGCTCTATGCCCGCGGCAATGCCCGGCTGCGCGCCCTCGATGCGCTTCGAATCGGGGCGGTGCAGCGACTCGCCAGCACCGTCGGGCTCGGGCATGTCGCCGCGTTGGAGGAGATCATGCTCACCGTTGCCGGGATCACCGGGCGTACCCAGGCCGAGGTTCGAAGCCTGCTCGTCGAGGCTGTTCCCACCAGCGATGCCCAACTTCTGGCGTTGTCGGACGCGCTGCAGGCTCTGGAATGCGCGGCCAGCCGGGCTGTCGCTGCGGGAGTGGCGGCATCCGTTTCACAACAGTCTTTAACCGATCCAGCCGAAAGAATGGAACCATGACGATTCCCACCACGCCTACCCAACTGCCGGTCGCCGATGAGGCAGCAGCCCTGCGCGCGTCGCTCAACCGAGTGCGCGCCGAGGTCGGCAAGGCCGTCGTCGGCCAGGACGGCGCGGTGACCGGGCTGATCATCGCCCTGCTCGCCCGCGGCCATGTGCTGCTCGAGGGCGTGCCGGGGGTGGCCAAGACGCTGCTCGTGCGCACGCTCAGCCAGGCGCTGAGCCTCGATACCAAGCGCATCCAGTTCACGCCCGACCTGATGCCGGGCGATGTGACCGGGTCCCTCATCTATGACGCACGGGCCGGCGAGTTCGAGTTTCGGCAGGGGCCGGTGTTCACCAACATCATGCTCGCCGACGAAATCAACCGCACGCCGCCGAAGACCCAGTCGGCACTGCTCGAAGCGATGGAGGAACGTCAGGTCAGCGTCGACGGCGAGTCGCTCAAACTGCCGGAGCCGTTCATCGTGGCGGCAACCATGAACCCGATCGAGTACGAGGGCACGTACACGCTGCCCGAGGCCCAGCTCGACCGGTTTCTGCTCAAACTCGTGCTCGACGTGCCGCAGCGCACCGAGGAGATCGAGGTGCTGCGTCGCCACGCGGCCGGATTCAACCCGCGCGATCTGGCCGGTGCCGGCGTCACGGCGGTGCTGGGTGCGGCGGAACTCGCGGCGGCGCAGGCTGCGGTTTCTCGGGTCGGCTCGAGCGCGGATGTGCTCGCCTACCTCGTCGACCTGGCCCGCGCCACGCGCGTGAGCCCCTCGGTCAAACTCGGCGTGAGCCCGCGCGGAACGACCGCGTTGCTCGCGGCGGCCAAGGCGTGGGCTTGGCTGAGCGGGTATGACGCGATCACGCCCGATCACGTGCAGGCGATGGTGTTGCCGGTCTGGCGGCACCGTGTGCAGCTTCGACCCGAGGCCGAACTCGAGGGCGTCTCGGTCGATGCGATACTGCGCGGCGTGCTGCAGCAGGTTCAGGTTCCGATCTAACGATGACGATCAGCGGACGGTTCGTTGCACTCGTCGCTCTCGGCGTGGTGCCCATCGTGCTGCTCGGAAACACGGCGCCGGTCGCTTTCGGGCTGCTTTCAGCCTGGCTGCTGCTGGTGATCGTGCTCGGCGGCATCGACCTCGCTCTCGCCGCCTCGCCGCGCGCACTGACCGTCGAACGGATGCTGCCCGCCCGCGTACGACTCGGCGAATCGGTCACGAGCGGGCTCTACCTCAGCAATTCCGGCCGTCGACGCCTGGTCGGCGTGGTGCGCGACGCCTGGCAACCGTCGGCGGGTGCCAGCACCAACCGCACCCCGATCGAAATTCCGCCGGGAGAACGGCGCCTCGTCTCGCTCGTGCTCACGCCCTTTCGCCGGGGCGAACGTCGAACCCTGCAGGTGACGGTACGCTCCCGCGGACCGCTGGGTCTCTGGAACCGTCAGGTGACCCTGAACGCGCCCGGGCGCATCCGGGTCCTACCGCCGTTTCACGCTCGCAAACACCTGCCGTCCCGCATCACCCGACTGAAGGAGCTCGACGGGCGTACCAGCGTGATGGTGCGCGGGCCGGGCACCGAATTCGACAGTCTGCGCGAATACGTGCGCGGTGACGACGTGCGCTCGATCGACTGGCGCGCCACCGCCCGGCGGAACGATGTGATGGTGCGCACCTGGCGGCCGGAACGGGATCGCCGCGTGGTCATTGTGCTCGACACCGGCCGCACCTCGGCGGCCCGGGTGAGCGACGAACCACGGCTGGACACCGCGTTCGAGGCCGCGCTGCTGCTCGCCGCCCTCGCCTCGGTCGCTGGCGACCGGGTGGACTTTCTCGCCTTCGACCGGCGGGTGCGCGGTCGGGTGCAGGGCGCCAGCGGGGCCGCGCTGCTGGCGCAGATGGTCGATTCCATGGCCCTGATCGACCCGGAACTGATCGAAATGGACTGGGCGGCGGTTCCCGCCCAGGTGCGTTCAATCACGAGCCAGCATGCCCTGATCGTGCTGCTGACCTCGATCGACGCTGCCGGCGCCTCGACCGGGCTGCTCTCGGTGCTGCCCCAGCTGACCAAACGGCACACGGTTGTGGTGGCATCCGTTCTCGACCCGGTCACCGTTCTCGCGGCCGGTGAGCGCGGTGGCCGCGACGAGATTTACCGGGCTGCGGCAGCTGAGCGGGCCTTGCTCGACGTGGCCCGCGTGTCGGCCGCGATCCGTCAGCTGGGAGCGGATGTTGTCACCGACTCACCCGCGCAGCTTCCGCCGGCCCTGGCCGACCGGTACATCGCGCTGAAGGCCGCCGGGCGGCTCTAACTCAGGCGCTGTAGATTCGGGTGCTTCCGGCTTCGAATTCGCCGAGGTCGCCGGTCTCGCCGGCCCGGAAGGCACGGCCACCGACAACGATCATATACGCCAGAAAGGCACCCAGAGCGACCGCTCCGATGCCAATCTTGACCGGCCACGGCCACGGCTGCGAGGTGACGAAGCCCTCAATAATGCCGGACACCAGCAGCACGAAAGCCAGACCAATGGCCACCGTGAATAGCGCCCGCCCGTCTTCGGCGAGGGCTTGCCCGCGGGTGCGTGCGCCGGGAGCGATCCAGGCCCAGAAGATCAGTAGCCCACCGGCCGCCGCCACAAAAATCGCAGTGAGTTCGAGCAGACCGTGCGGAGCGATATACAGAAAGAACACGTCACCCTTGTCATAGGCGAACATCACGGCCGCCGTGGTCCCGAGGTTCATCGCGTTCTGCAGAATAATGAACGGCACGTACACTCCGACGATGCCAAAAGCGATGCATTGCGCGGCGATCCAGGCGTTGTTGGTCCATACCAACCCGGTAAAGGATGCCGCCGGGTTCGCCGAGTAATATCCCACGAAATCCTCATTCGCGATCTGCGCGAGTTGGGCATCCGTTCCCAGGTTGGCCAGCACCTGCGGATCGTTGAACGCCCACACGGCGTAAAGCGCGGCGACCGCGAACGTCACGACGGCAACGGCGAGGGTGAGCCAGCGCAGCCGGTACAGGGCCGCGGGAAGCTGAGCCAGGAAGAACCGGGGGATCTGCGCCAAAACATTGGCACTCACGCCGGTGAACCTCAGCCGCGCCCGCGACAGACCGACCGACAGCCGATCCCCCTCGAGGGTCGACCCGGCGGTGGACTTGATGGCGGAGAGTTGGGTGGCTCCAGCCTGATAACGCTCGATCAGCTCGTCCGCCTGGGCACCGGTCAGACGCCGACTGGCCCCGAGCTCGGTCAGGCGGTCCCAGTCGGCGCGATGCGCTGCCGTGTATGCGTCGAGATCCATCTGGTTCAATAGTAGACATGAAGGAGACCGCGCGTCCGTCTGATCGTGCCGAACATGACGATTTGGCGCGCGATGACGAGCTCGTGACCGGCGAGGCGGTTGCGCTCGACGTGCGGCCGGCCAGCGTCATTCTGCGCGCTGCCGGCTCGATCATCGACACGATCGCCTACGCAGCCCTGTATTTGCTCATTCTGCTGGCTTTCTTTGTGGCCTTCGGGGACAGCGCCGACCCGGCGCTCACCCAGGCTGTCGTGATCGCCGCGCTGGTCTTCTCTATTCTGGTCGTGCCCGTGCTAGTCGAAACTCTCACACAGGGCCGTTCGCTCGGCAAACTCGCCATTGGCGCCCGCATTGTGCGCGACGACGGCGGAGCGATCTCACTGCGGCACGCCTTCATCCGTTCCCTCACCGGCGTGCTTGAGATTGTGATGACCGTCGGCGGACTGGCCGCAACCGTGGCCCTCCTCAATGGCCGCTCCAAGCGGCTCGGCGACCTGCTTTCCGGCACCTACAGCCAGCACGAGCGCGTGCCGCGCAACCGCGAGGTCGTGCGACCACTCCCCTCAGAACTCCTGGTCTGGTCCCAGACCGTCGACATCGCCCGGCTGCCCGACCGCCTGTCCCGCCGCGTCGCCCAATACCTGCGCCAGTCACCACACCTCACTCCGCTCACGCGCGAGCACCTGGCTCAATCCCTGGCCGCCGAGGTCACTCCGTTCATCTCGCCATTGCCTGAAACTTCCGCCGAGGACCTACTCGCTGGAGTCGCCGCAGTGCGCCGCGAACGCGAGTACACCGCGTTCCTCCTCGAACGTGAGCGTCTCGCCCGCCTGGCCCCGGTCTTGACCGGCCTCCCCCACGGCTTCCCCAACCGCTAGAGAACCACAGTGGCCGGTTTTCGAAGACCGCCTCGCACTGGTCCTGGCCATCCCAGCCGCAGACGAGTGGATCGGCGAGAAGGTCGCCATCCTCGCGCCGATTGGGCGCGTCGCAGCTGGACAAGCGCAGGAGACCCGCATCAGCGAAAAGCAACGGGCCACCCGCGTAGACGAATAGTCCTGGTAACGCACGTTAACGCAAAAAGGCCACCCTTTCGGGTGGCCTTTTTGTTTGTTTCTAAGTTAAGTCCGGCGGTGTCTTACTCTCCCACAGGGTCCC